>NZ_JCACHU010000156.1:0-73918 GCF_059504005.1 Belnapia sp.
AGGTGGGCCAAAATTCATCAGCACTGCTGGGCCAGAATTCATGGACACAGCCAGACCGCCTCCAACTTCCCCTTGTCCTGTCGCTGGGTGATGTGCGGGAACCAGGGGCCAACATCCTCCTCGAACCAGTCGAGGCGCTTCGCCCGGAACTGCTTGAGGTTGAACAGGCGTTCGAGGCCGTGGCGACCCAGGACCACGCAGTCGGCAGCCTGCTTCCAGGCGAAAACCGCGAAGTAGTGGGCCAGGGTGCGGTGGTGCCGGAGGCACGCCTCTCGGTATAGCTTTTCTGCTTCGGTCACGACGCCCTGCTGCGGTGGACTCACTCAGTCCCCGCCTTCGCTAACATTGTGCCGAAATCGAATCAAGATTTGGCCTATCTGCGGGTCTTGGAGCCGTCCTTGAGACCCGGCCGGGTGCACCGCGCGTGTCAGATTGCCGACACGATGTGGCAAAAGAGTCACGAATGCAGCGCTACCGACATGAAATCTATCGCGTCACGCGAGAAGAGCGGATAAACATTTCGCTTTAGGATTACACAGCAACCTGTCGGAAGCGCCGGTCTCTGCAACCATGGATGTTTTCACATTCCGCGACCGGCTCGTCGCCGAGTACCAGCGGTTCACGCGGTCCTTCGTGACCATTCGGGCGGCCGACATCAAGGCCCATGTGGACTGCGAGTATGAGGCGGAGCGGTTTTGGCCCGCCCCCATGGTCCAGTTGAACCCGGCCTTCGTGCCGGGCGGCGACATCGGGAAGTTCGTCGCCGAGGGCCTGCTCCACCCTGAGTGCGAGCGCATCTTCCGGTTCGGCAAGACGGAGGACGGTGCCCCCGGCAGGCCCCTGATCCTGCACCGGCACCAAGAGGACGCGATCCGCATCGCCCAGCGACGGGAGAGCTATGTCCTCACCACCGGCACCGGCTCGGGCAAGTCGCTCTCCTACTTCATCCCCATCGTGGACGACGTGCTCCGCCGCCGGGCCTCGGGTGGCGCCAAAGGCATCAGCGCCATCGTCGTCTACCCCATGAACGCTCTCTGCAACTCGCAGATGGAGGAGTTGGAGAAGTACCTCCGCCTCGGCTACCCGAAGGGCGGCGAGCCGGTCCGCTTCGCCCGCTACACCGGGCAGGAGAGCACCGAGGAGCGGCAGGCGATCAAGGCGAATCCGCCCGACATCCTGCTGACCAACTACGTCATGCTCGAACTGATGCTGACGCGGCACTCCGATCCTGACCCGCAGATCGTCAAGCAGGCCAAGGGGCTGCGCTTCCTCGTCCTCGACGAACTCCACACCTACCGGGGTCGTCAGGGAGCAGACGTGGCGATGCTGGTCCGCCGGGTGCGCGACCGGACGAACCCGGACCTCCTCTGCGTCGGCACCAGCGCCACCATGGCGACCGAGGGCCGCGCCGAGGAGCGCAACCGGGCCGTCGCCCGTGTTGCCTCCCGCCTCTTTGGGGCGTCCGTCCGACCGGAGAACGTGGTCACCGAGACCCTCCGCCGGGTCACCGACGAGGCCGCGCCGAACGACATGGCAGGCCTCTCAGCCGCCATAGCGGCTGGGGTGCCGGAGGATGCCGACTACCGCGTGCTCCGTGTTCATCCGGTCGCGGCATGGGCCGAGACCACCCTCGGCCTCCAGCGGCAGGACGACAGGCCGGATGGCAAATGGGTGCGCACCAGCCGCCCCAAGACCCTGGCCGAAGCCGCCGACCTTCTCGTACAGGCCAGCGGGCGACCGGCGGCCGAGTGCCTCGACTATCTCCGCCGCTTCCTGCTGCTCGCCTACCGGACTCCGGATGCGGAGGGACGGCCACTTTTCGCCTTCCGCCTACACCAGTTCGTGGCTGGGGCGGGCGACGTGTTCACCACGCTCGAACGTTCCGGCGCTCGCTACCTCACCCTCAACGGCCAGCAATACCGTCCCGGTGGCCGGGACAAGCCGCTGTTCCCGGCGGTGTTCTGCCGCTCCTGCGGGCAGGAGTACCTGCCGGTCTGGGCCAGCATCGCCGACCGCCAGCCCGTTCGGATCGACCCGCGCGAATCGAATGAGCGGACCGCTGACGGCGACGGCACCGCTCCAGGTTACTTCATGCCGGACACGTCTGGGGAGTTCGACGCGGAGGATTCCGACCGCTACCCAGACGAATGGTTGGAGCCGGTAGCAGACGGCACGCAGCGGCTCAAGCCGAACTACCGGCAGTACCGGCCCGTGCCCTTCCGCGTCGGCACCTCGGGCGAGCGTGATGCACAAGGTATGCCGGGCTGGGTAATCCCCGGCTCCTTCCGCTTCTGCCTCAACCGGGCTTGCGATGCCGTGTTCGACGGCGGTGCGCGTAGCGAGTCGGCGAAGCTCGGCTCCCTCTCCGCCGAGGGACGGTCGAGCGCCACCACGGTGCTGACGCTGGCCGCCATGCGGCACCTGCTGCGGGAGGAGAGCCTCCCTCCTGCCGCGAAGAAGCTGCTCGGCTTCACCGACAACCGCCAGGACGCCTCGCTCCAGGCCGGGCACCTGAACGATTTCGTCATGATCCTCCTGCTGCGCGGTGCCCTGCTGGCGGCGCTGCGGAACCGCCCGGACGGCATCCTCACCGACGACACCCTTACCCACGAAGTCCTCAAGCACCTGCGCTTGTCCCCGACGGACTACTCCAGTTCACCGGAGGCCAAGGGCGCCAAAGCCGAGAGCGCCAAGCGCGCGCTGCGTGACGTGCTTGGCTATCGGACGTATTTCGATCTGCGGCGCGGTTGGCGCTTCACCCATCCGAACCTCGAACAGCTTGGCTACCTCACCATCGGTTACGCCTTCCTTGGGGAGTGCGCGGCCGATCAGGCCGAATGGTCAAAGCGCCACCCCCTGCTCGCCGCCGCAACGCCCGCAGTGCGGGAGGAATTGCTGCGCGATCTGCTCGATCGGATGCGGCGCTGCCTCTGCATCAAGACCATCTACCTCGACGGTGACCATCTGGAGCAAGTCCGCAACCGCTCCTTCGCCGAGTTGAAGGAGCCTTGGGGGCTGGCCGAGGACGAGCGGCCGATGACCGCCGCCGCCATGATCGCCCGTCCGCAGCCGCCGACCGGCCGCCTGTCCGTGCCCACAATTCACATCTCGCACCGCTCCGCCTTCGGTCGCCGTGTAAAGGCTAAGGCGACGTGGAGCGAGGCGGGGTCGGCCTTCCCTGGCAAGCTGGACGAGGACGCCTACAACCGGATTGTGGACGACATGCTCGGCGTCCTCGTCACCTACGGGCTGGCGGAGGCTCTGAAAGTTGAGGGCGGCTACACCGGCTACCGCGTCCCGGCCACGGTCATTGAGTGGCGGCTCGGCCCGAAGGAGCAGCAGGACGCCGCCAACCGGTTCTTCCTCGACCTGTACCACAACGTGGCCGAGATGCTACGCGGTGACGACCGCTTCCTCCACACCTTGCAAGCACGAGAGCACACGGCGCAGGTGGACGCCGAGGAGCGGGAGCAGCGCGAGGAGCGGTTCCGCGCGGCGAGCCTGCCGGTCCTATTTTGCTCGCCCACGATGGAACTCGGCGTGGACATCTCCACGCTGAACACCGTCTACATGCGGAACGTCCCGCCGACCCCAGCGAACTACGCCCAGCGCAGCGGCCGTGCGGGCCGCAGCGGACAACCCGCCCTGGTGCTGACCTATTGCGCGGCCCGCTCGCCCCACGACCAGTACTTCTTCCGCAACCCGGCCCGCATGGTGGCGGGCGCGGTGAATCCGCCCGCGCTCGACCTTGCCAACGAGGACCTGATCCGCTCGCACCTGCACGCGGTCTGGCTGGGTGAAACAGGGCAGAAGCTCGGCCCCTCCGTGCAGGACGTGCTCGACAGGTCGCAGCTTCCCGACCTGCCGCTGGCTGCCCAGATCGCGGCGCAGTTGGACAACCCACAGGTCCGGCAGCGCGCCGCCACTCGTGGTATCGCCATCCTCGGCACCCTGCGCGACGACCTCACCCCCGAGACCGCGCCCTGGTTCACGCCGGACTGGCTCGACCACACGATCAGGTCGGCGCACCTCGCCTTCGACGACGCCTT
Organism: Belnapia sp.; assembly: GCF_059504005.1. NCBI lineage: Bacteria > Pseudomonadati > Pseudomonadota > Alphaproteobacteria > Acetobacterales > Roseomonadaceae > Belnapia > Belnapia sp. The sequence continues at coordinate 4,050 of NZ_JCACHU010000156.1, forward strand.
CGACCGCTGGCGGACCCTATTCAACGCCGCCCAGCGGCAGATGGACCTCGCGCACAACGTTCAGATGAACGCGGCGGCGGACGAAAAGACCCGCCGCGAGGCCAAGCAGCGCTACGACGAGGCGCGCATCCAGCGCGACCTCCTGCTCGATAGTCGCGCGAGCATGTCGAGCGACTTCTATGCCTACCGCTATCTTGCCTCTGAGGGATTCCTTCCGGGGTACAACTTCCCTCGGCTTCCCCTTCTGGCCTACATCCCGGCACGACGCGAGAAGGTGGGCCGCGACAGCTTCCTCTCTCGCCCGCGCTTCCTCGGCCTCTCCGAGTTCGGTCCTCGCTCGATCATCTACCACGAGGGTTCGACCTATCGGGTTCGCAAGGCGATCCTGACTGTCGGTGATGCCGAGAGCGTCTCGACCTCCTCGCGCCTTGCAGTTCGCCGGGCGCGGCTCTGCCCGGCTTGCGGATACGGCCACTTCGATGCCGAGGCCGACCACGAGCGATGCGTGAATTGCGACGCCCGGCTCGACGGCGATCTGCGCTCTCTGCTCGACCTCTACCGCATCGATCAGGTCAGCACCCGGCGGGCGGACCGCATCACCTCCGATGAGGAGGAGCGCCAGCGGCAGGGCTACGAGGTCATCACCACGCTGCGCTTCTCGGAGCAGGGTGGGCGGCGCCGCTTCGCGCCCGTGGTGTTCGCGGAGGCGGGCGAGAAGCTCCTGTTGGCATCCTACGGCCCGGCTGCCACGGTCTGGCGGATCAACCTTGGCTGGCGTCGTCGGAAGAACAAGTCGATCTTCGGCTTCAACATCGACGTGGCTTCGGGCGAGTGGTGCCGCGATGAGCAGGCACCCGAGGAGTCGATGGAGGACGCGCCCGCGTCCAAGACGGTCCAGCGCATCACCCCCTTCGTCGAGGACCGCCGCAACGTGCTGGTGGTCCGCCCCGAGGCGGTGCGGCTCGATGACGACCAGATCACCACACTGACCTACGCCCTCAAGCGCGGCATCGAGGGTGTGTTCCAGTTAGAGGAGAACGAACTCGCGGTCGAGCCGCTGCCGGACAGCGAGAACCGCAACGCGATCCTCCTCTATGAGGCCGCCGAGGGCGGCGCCGGGGTACTCAACCGCCTCGCCTCCGACCACACGGCCATCCGGCGGGTGGCGGAGCGGGCGCTGGAAGTCTGCCACTGGCAGTCGCGGTCCGGCCTCTGGGCGGACGCGGCCGACCTCGACGACGCCGATCCGGACTGCGAAGCGGCCTGCTACCGCTGCCTGCTGTCCTACTCGAACCAGCCGGATCACCGGCGGATCGATCGCCGCGACCGGGAAGTCCTGTCGCTGCTCTGCCGTCTCGCTCGTGCCGACGCCGAGGCGGGGAGTTCCGATGGCTGCACGGCGGAGGACGCTCTTGCCTCGCTGACCCGGCAGTGCGGCTCGGGCCTGGAGCAGGCTTGGCTGGAGGCGGTGCACTTGGGTGGCTTCCTGCTGCCGGACCGAGCGCAATCGATGCTCGACGAGTTCTCGACCCAACCTGACTTTGCCTACGACAGGACCAAGGCTTTGATCTACGTGGACGGGCCGCACCACCGGAATGCGGCGACAAAGACGGTGGACGACGCGAAGCGGCAGGCGCTCCGCGACGCTGGGTACAAGGTGATCGCCTTTACCGAGGACACGGCTGGTTGGCCCGCGATCTTCGCCAAGTTCCCGTTCGTCTTTGGTAGGGGCGCACGATGAGCACCGCCGTCTCCGTCGCGCCTCCCGCCGAGTACCGGCCCGGAAGCCTCGTCAGGGCGCGAGGCAGGGAATGGGTGGTGCTGCCCGGCGGCAGCGGTGCCGACCTCCTGCGCCTCCGTCCGCTCGGCGGGGCGGAGGAGGACGCCACCCTCATCTCCCTCTCGCTGGAACCTGAACCGCCGCGCTCGGCAACCTTCCCGCAGCCCGACCCGAATAAGACGGGGGCGCAGGCTGCCGCCCTGCTGCTGCGCGACGCGCTGCGCCTCAAGCTGCGGTCGGGCGCCGGGCCGTTCCGCTCCTTCGGCAACATCGCGGTCGAGCCACGCGCTTACCAGCTTGTGCCCCTGCTCATGGCGCTCAAGATGGAGGCCGTCCGGCTGCTGGTCGCCGATGATGTCGGTATTGGCAAGACCGTCGAGGCCGGACTCATCGCCCGCGAACTGCTCGATCGGGGAGAGATCAATCGGTTTGCGGTCCTCTGCCCGCCGCACCTTTGCGACCAGTGGCAGGAGGAACTCGCCTCGAAGTTCGGCATCCAGAGCGAGATCGTCCGCACCGGCACCGCCGCACGGCTGGAGCGCGGCCTGCCGCAGGGGCAGAGCATATTCGACGTGCATCCCTTCACGGTGGTCAGCCTCGACTACATCAAGTCCGACCGCCGCCGGGACGAGTTCGTCCGGGCCTGCCCCGAGTTCGTCATCGTTGAGGAGGCGCACGCTTCGGTCGGGACCGGGGCAGATGCGAAGAACCAGCGCCTCACCGTGCTGCGCGGGCTCGCCGAGCGTGCGGACCGGCACATGGTGTTCCTGACCGCCACGCCGCACTCGGGCGACGAGACCGCCTTCCACAACCTGCTCGGCCTCCTGCACCCCGACTTCCGCGTCCTTCAAGGTATGCCGGAGGGTGCGGCCCGGCAGCGGCTCCGCGAGCGGCTGGCGGGGCACTTCGTCCAGCGGCGTCGTGCCGACATCGCCGAATGGCGCGACGCGGGCAGCGTCTTTCCCGACCGGGAGACCGGCGAGGTCACCTACACGCTCTCCGGCGATTGGGGGCGGTTGTTCGATGAGGTCCTCGACTACGCGCGCGGCATGATCCGCCGCGCCGAGGGCCAGTCCCTCCTGCGCCAGCGCATGTCGTGGTGGTCGGCGCTCGCCCTGCTGCGCTGTATCTCGTCGTCGCCCGCCTCAGCGGCCGTCGCCCTCTCCACCCGCCTCCGCGCCGTCGAGGGGATACCGGAGAGGCAGCAAATCGAGGTCCTCGACGAGCGCGGCATTGAGGCGGTGTTCGACGGGGCTGCCGATGGCCTCACCTCTGAGGAGGCCGCGCCTGCCGGGGTGACCGACGACACCGAAGCCAGCGAGGAGGACACGGCGGCGTTGCGCGGCCTGCTCGACCGCGCCATCGCATTAAAAGGTCCGGAGCGCGACCCGAAGCTGCGATTGCTGATCGGGCAGGTGAGGGACCTGCTGGCCAAGGGATTCCGCCCGGTCATCTTCTGCCGCTTCATCCAGACCGCACACTACGTGGGCGAATACCTGCGCGCCGCTCTGTCCGGCACGGAGCATCTGGTCGAGGTCGTCACGGGCGAACTACCGACCGAGGATCGCCGGGCGCGGATCGAGGCACTGGCCGAGGCCGCCGAGGGGCGCACCCCGGTGCTGGTCGCCACCGACTGCCTGTCGGAGGGCATCAACCTTCAAGCCCTGTTCTCGGCGGTGGTCCACTACGACCTATCGTGGAACCCGACCCGGCACGAGCAGCGGGAGGGCCGGGTGGACCGCTTCGGCCAGCCCGAGAAGCGCGTCCGCGCTTTGATGCTCTACGGCGCCAATAACCCGGTGGACGGCGCCGTGCTCAAGGTGATCATGGAGAAAGCCGAGCGCATCCGGCGCGAACTTGGTGTCTCCGTGCCCGTGCCGGTGGACACGAACAAGGTCACGGAAGCCATCCTCCAGACGGTGCTGCTCCATGGCGGGCGCGTCGCGGAAGGATTGAAGCAGGGCGCCTTCGACTTCGGCGCCGCCGAGGCCGATCTCGACACGGCGTGGGAGAGCGCGAAGGAGTACGCGAGGCAGACCCGGACCATCTTCGCCCAGCGGGGTCTCAAGCCCGAGGAGGTACTGCCCGAGTGGCGGAAGGCTGTCGCCGTCCTCGGCGGTGAGGAGGAGGTGCGGCGCTTCGTGGCCGCCGCCTGCGAGCGGCTTCGGGCTCCCCTCCAGCCGCTCGGCGAGGGCCGCTTCCGCCTCCCCGCCGATAACCTGCCCGGCCCGGTGCGCGAGCGCCTCGAAGCGGCCGGGCTCGGGGCCAAGACGCTGCGCGTCACCTTCCGTCATCCGGCGCCCGCCGGGTTCGAGGCAGTGCATCGCACCCACCCGTTGGTCGCCGCCTTGGCCGACCACGTGGCAGAGCGGGCTCTGGCCGAGGACCTGCCCGACCTCGCGGCCCGCTGCGGAGCGATCGTCACTCGCGCTGTTACCCGGCGGACCACGGTGCTGTTGCTCCGTCTCCGGTCGCAGATCGGCGTCGAGCAGCGTGAGGGCGGACGCTGGCACCGGGTCCGCACGCTGCTGTCCGAGGAGGCGGTGGGTGTCGCCATCGCCGGGTCCGAGGCGCCGCGCCTGCTGGAGGACACCGACGCGCTCGGGCTCATGGCCGCCGAACCGGCCCGTAACATGGACGCGGACGAGCGCGCCTTCGAGGTCGGCGAGAGCCTCGACGGCCTGCCGCGCCTAACCCCGACCATCGAGGCCCTCGCCATCAGCCGGGCCGAAGTGCTGCTCGACGACCACACCCGGGTGCGGGACGCCTCCGCCGCCAAGGGCATCCGCTCCACCGTGGAAGCTTGCCTCCCCGCCGACGTGATCGGCGCCTTCGTACTGGTGCCCGCCTGATGAATGTCGTGCTCCCCGTCCTCGCTCCGGCCCTCCGCCCGGAGCGGCGCCCCGATGTCTGCACGACCTCGGTCGAGACAGCCTTCACCGCGATCCGCATCGAGGGTGGGCTGTTCCCGGCGGAATTCCTCCAGCGGGTCGCTGCCCTGACCGCCTCGGGCCAAGCGGCCCAGGACTATGGCCTGCCGCCGGGTCGCACGGTGCGCGACGAGATTGGCCGCTACTGGACCATCGCGGAGGCGCTCTGGAAGGAGTACCGGCGGAACCGTCCCCGCGAGGACCTCCCAGCCGAGCGCACCGGAATCGAACGTTGGCTGGTCCGCCTGCTGCGCGACGTGTTTGGTCACGCGGACATCGCCCCCGCCCCGGCCCGCGCCGTTGTGGGCGACCGCAGCTTCCCGGTCACTCACCGTGTCCACGGTGGTGCCGTGCCGCTGCTGCTGACGGTGGCGGACCGCGACCTCGACCGTTCCCACCCCACCTTCGGTGAGGAGGGGCGGCGCCGCGCGCCGCACGCGACGGTGCAGGAGTACCTTAACGCCGATCCGGCCATGCTGTGGGGCATCGTCGGCAACGGCCCACGCCTGCGGCTGCTGCGGGACAATCCCTCTCTGACCCGCCCGGCCTTCGTCGAAGCCGACCTTGAGCGCATCTTCGAGGAGGGCCTCTACTCCGATTTCGCCACCCTTTGGCTGCTGGCTCACGGCTCCCGCTCCGCTCCCGGTGCGGGCGGCATGGCCGAGTGCTGGCTGGAGCGCTGGCGAACCGAGGGGGCCAAGACCGGCCAGCGGGCGCTGGAGAAGCTGCGGGCGGGCGTCACCACGGCGCTTCGTGAACTCGGCTCCGGCTTCGTCGAGCATCCCGACAACGACGCCCTGCGGGTCGCGCTGCGGGACGGGACGCTGACCGCCGAGGACCTGCACCAGCAACTTCTCCGCCTCGTCTACCGCCTGCTGTTCCTGTTCACGGCCGAGGAGCGCGGCGTTCTCCACATGCCGGAGGCCACGCCGGAGGCTCGCGCCCTCTACGCCCAGGGCTACGCGGTAGCCCGTCTGCGGGACCGCGCCCGGCTCAAGCGCCACTACGACCGCTACGCCGACCTCTGGGCGGGCCTGACGGTGACGTTTCGCGCCCTTTCGCGCGGCACGTGGCTGCTCGGCCTCCCTGCTCTGGGCGGCCTATTCGACGAGACGCAGTGCCCGGACCTCGACGCTGCCGGGCTGCCGAACGCGCGGCTGCTGGCGGCGGTGCACGCGCTGGCCTACTTCATCGATGCGGGCAGCCTCCAGCGTGTCAATTACCGCGACATGGGCACGGAGGAACTGGGCTCGGTCTACGAGAGCCTGCTCGAACTCCACCCCGTGGTGCAGGTGGAGACTCGGCCGTGGACCTTCGGGTTCGTGGGCGACGACACGGGTGGGAATACGAGGGGTAGCGCACGCAAGCTCTCGGGCAGCTACTACACGCCCGACAGCCTTGTGCAGGAGTTACTCCGCACCGCGCTCGATCCGGTGATCGAGCGGACGATCCGCGAGAACCCCGCCGACCCGCGCGAGGCGCTGCTTCGGTTGCGAATCACCGACCCCGCCTGCGGGTCAGGCCATTTCCTGCTCGGGGCCGCCCGGCGTCTGGCCGACGCGGTGGCGCGTCTCGACAGCGAGGGCGACTTGCCGGACGAGGCGCTGCGCCGCCATGCCTTGCGCGAAGTCGTCCGGCGCTGCATTTACGGCGTGGACCGCAATCCTCTCTCGGTCGAACTCTGCAAGACCGCGCTGTGGATCGAGGCCATCGAGCCGGGCAAGCCATTGACCTTCCTCGACGCGCATATCAAGTGCGGCGACAGCCTGATCGGCGTGGCCGATCTCTCGGTGCTGCGCTCCGGCATCCCCGACGAGGCGTTCAAAGACCTTACCGGCGACGACAAGGGCTACAGCAGGGACTTGAGAAAGCGGAACAAGGGTGAGCGAGAGAACCCCACCCTGTCTCTGCTGCCCGAGGTGGCGCTGCCGCGCGACTTCGCCGCTGCCATCGCTGCCTTGACCGAGGCGCCAGAGGACACGCTGGAGGCTGTTGCGGGGAAGCGCCGCGCGCTCGCCGACATTCGGTCGGGCCGGGCAGCACACGATCTGCGGGTGGCCTGCGATCTCTGGTGCGCTGCCTTCTTTGCACCGAAGGCAGCCCGGCCCGAGATGCGCGGGCGGGATTTGGTACCGACCACAGATACAGTCTGGCGGTACCTACGCGCCCCTTCCTCGGTCCACGGACCGCTGGTCGGCATGGTCGAGGAGATGCGCGCACGGCTGCACTTCTTCCACTGGCCACTGGAATTTCCCGAGGCGTTCGCCGACGGAGGCTTCGATTGCCTGCTGGGCAACCCGCCCTGGGAGCGCATCAAGCTTCAGGAGCAGGAGTTCTTCGCGGCCCGCAGCGAGTCCATCGCCAAGGCGCCCAATGCGGCGGCGCGGCGCGCGCTCATAGCTGCTTTGGCAAAAGGTGACCCAGCCGAGCGCGCGCTGCACCGTGCCTTCGAGGACGCCAAGCGTGACGCCGAGGCTTCAAGCCAGTTCGTGCGCGGCTGCGAACGCTTCCCGCTGACGGCAGTCGGAGATGTGAACACCTACGCTTTGTTCGCCGAAGCATTCCTGCGTCTACCAAAGCAGCAGGGGCGCGCTGGAATGATTGTGCCGACCGGCATCGCCACGGACGACAGCACCAAGGCGTTCTTCGATGAGGTGGCGGGAAAAGGGCGGCTCGCCAGCTTCTTCGATTTCGAGAACCGAGAGGGGCTTTTCGCAGAGGTCCACCGCTCGTTCAAGTTCGCGTTGCTCACGCTCGGTGGCGAGACCTCAGCACGCTACACTTTCTTTGCTACCGCCGCCGAGCACCTAGCCGATGCGCGTCGCGCCTTCACCCTTTCGGCCGACGACATACGCCTGATCAATCCGAACACCCGCACCTGCCCCGTGTTTCGCTCCTCGGCAGACGCGGAACTGACCAAACGTATCTACGCCCGCATCCCAGTGTTCATCGACGAGGCGAAGGGTGAGGCGGGGAACCCGTGGGGCATCAGCTTCATGCGGATGCTGGACATGTCGAATGACAGCGGACTTTTCCGGACGGCGGAGCAGTTGGGCGAAGCGGGGGCGTGGCGGGATGGCGTCAGTTGGGTGCTACGGGACGGTGCGCGCATGGTACCGCTCTGCGAGGCGAAGATGATCCATCACTTCGACCATCGTTGGGCCACGTATGAGGTGGGAGGCGAGAGCAGCCGCGATGTCACTGCCGCCGAGAAGGCCAATCCGACCTTCAGCGCCACGCCCCGGTACTGGGTGCCAGAGGCAGAGGTGGCGACCCGCCTTGCCGAGCGCGGCTGGCGGCGTGAGTGGCTGACGGGCTGGCGGGACATCACGAACGCGACGAACGAGCGGACAGTGATCGCGGCGGCGATGCCGAAGATGGGCATCGGGAACAAAATCCCGTTGTTCTTTCCAAAAGTCCCACCTGCCATTGCCGCCGCGCTCGTGACCAGCCTATCCTCACTGCCCCTCGACTTTTTGGCGCGTCAAAAGATCGGTGGAACCACGCTGAATTTCTTCTATTTCAAGCAGTTCCCAGTCCTGCCGCCCAGCACCTACACCCCGCCCGTCCTCGCCTTCCTCCTCCCCCGCATTCTCGAACTTACCTTTACTGCTGAGGACATGCGGCCGTGGGCCGAGGACCTCGGCTATGACGGCGCGTCGTTCGGCTGGGATGAGGATCGTCGTGCTCATGTCCGCGCGGAACTGGACGCCGCATATGCCCATCTCTACGGCCTGTCGCGCGACGAACTTTGCTACATCCTCGACCCCGCCGACATTCACGGCGCCGACTTCCCCTCCGAGACCTTCCGTGTTCTGAAGGAGAAGGAGATTAGGCAGTTCGGCGAGTACCGGACGGCCCGGCTCGTCCTCGCCGCGTGGGACCGCCTGACAGCCGACGGTACCTTCGAGCGGTTTTCGTCCTGACGCCGCTGATGCTGCGTCAGCGCCCTTCCAGGCAGCATAGCCCAGCGATCAAGGACGCCCGCATCTCCTTGTGAACCGCATGTGCCGGAGCACCAGATGAGTAACACCGTCTCCATCATGCCGGATGAATCGCAATGGAGAGCGAGGAAGGTGCTCTACTACTCAGGTCGATGGGAGGCTGTGCAGGCGATCCTCCCAGAGTTCGAGTTGGTGCCGTTCAAGGCTGGCGAAGGCGAACCGTCAAACCCGTTCCTTCAAACCGTCATGCGCAAGCCGTTATCCGCGACGGAGCGTCCGATCCCGGTTGGTGTCGTGTCGCACAGCTACATGCTTGCTTCGCACCGCGAGGTGGCGAGCCTCTGCCGTGAGGGTATCCTCAGCACCGGAGTAGCCCCGGAAAACCTCCACTATGAGGTTGGGCTCTCCGAACTTGGGGAGTGGATGAACTTTCGTGTGTATCTGAGGGGCATGGCGCGCTTCATCGACCGATATGGTGAGGAGCTTGACCTCCGATTGGAATGCTTCAATTCGGTCGATGGATCGTCACGCCTCGTAGTTGTCTTTGGTTGGCTGCGATTTGTTTGCTCCAACGGCCTGATCATCGGCGAGACCAAGATCGAGATCAAGGAGCGACACGGGCAGAGGCTCGAACTTGCTCCCCTACCGGATCGCATCCGCAACGCATTCGGCGTCGCCTATACCGACCGGGCGAGAATGGAAGCATGGCAAAATCACCGGGTCACTGGCGCCGCTATCTCGGAGTGGGCCGATAACGCTCTGACTGACGCATGGGGCAAGAAGGCGGCCATGCGCGTGTACCATATTTGCCAGTCTGGCTGGGATGTCGAACAGGACGATCCGTTTGCTGGAGGGGGGGCAACCGAGAAGCCGATCCGGTATACGCAAAGGGTGCCCGGTTCACCCGAGCACGCGACCTGCCTTTACGACGTATCCCAAGCTCTTTCCTACGTTGCAACACAACGCAACAATGCTGAGGAGCGGGTCAGCCGCCAAACCGATATTCCCAAGCTGCTTGATGCCCTGAGGAGTAGCTCCCCAAACATGGGTAAGCGGCCGAAGAAGCGTGGCCTTGAGCCGCTTCGCCAGAGCAACTTCCTCCTTCCTGAGTCGATGCCTGCGGCTACGTCGCCGAATGCACAAAGAAAGACTACCACATGACTGCTGAAACCACATTTGACGCGACCTCCGACACATTGGCGAATCTCCTGAACGAGGTCGCGGTTGGTCGGCTGCAACTGCCCGATTTTCAACGAGGTTGGGTCTGGGATGACGAGCACATTGCTGGCGTCATTACCAGTGTCGCGCGGTCTTTCCCGATCGGGGCGGTGATGACCCTCCAGACTGGGGGCGAAGTGCGTTTCAAGCCCCGGCTGGTGGAGGGTGTGAGCCTCAAGGGCAAGCCGCCGGAGCCTGAGCGGCTGCTGCTCGATGGGCAGCAACGCCTGACCTCCATGTTCCAGGCGCTCATGCTCAAACGCGCCATCCGCACCCGTGACGCCAAGCGGCGCGAGGTGGATGTGTTCTACTACGTGGACATCAACAAGGCGTTGGGCACGCCCGAGGAGCGCGAGCAGGCGGTGTTCAGCGTCTCCGCCGAGAAGCGCACGACGGCCGACTTCGGGCGCCGAGTCCTGCTTGACCTCACTACGCCCGAGCGCGAGTACGAGGCCATGATGTTTCCCTTGAACCAGACCTTCTCCTGCGAGGACTGGTTCGACGGCTTCCGCGACTTCTGGGAGGGGGACAAAGCGAAAAAGGACCTCCTCAAGCCCTTCCGCAAGGAGTTCATCGACACTTTCAAGAGCTACGCGGTGCCGGTGATCCAATTGCGTCGGACGGCCAGCAAGGAGGCGGTCTGCCGCGTTTTCGAGAAGGTGAACACGGGTGGCGTGCCGCTGACCGCCTTCGAATTGCTGACCGCCACCTACGCGGCCGAGGGCTTCAACTTGCGGGAGGATTGGCTCGGTAACTCGAAGGAGTTCCCGGCCGCGAAGGGACGTTCCGTCCGGATGGCCGAGGCGGGCAAGGTGCTGGAGGCCATCGAGAACACCGACTTCCTGCAAGCCGTGAGCCTACTCTACACGGCGGCGGGGAAGGCTCTCACCGAAGCGGGTCAGGGCGGCCGGGGTACCCCCTCGGCGATCAGTTGCACCCGGCATTCCATCCTCGACCTGCCGCTCGCGGGCTACCGGGATCACGCCGACCGAGCCGAGGAGGGCTTCAAGCGCGCCCGCCAGTTCCTTTGGCGGGAGAAGGTGTTCAGCGGCTACGACCTGCCCTACCGGACGCAACTGGTACCGCTGGCTGCAATTCTGATCAGCCTCGACGGCCGCTGGAATGACGCCCCGGTCCGGGCGCGGGTGCGAAACTGGTACTGGTGCGGGGTTTTCGGCGAACTCTACGGCGGTGCTATCGAGAGCCGCTTCGCCAAGGACCTGCCGGAGGTGGTTGCGTGGGCAGTGGGCGGCGAGGCCGTCCCGCAGACCGTGCAGGACTGCAACTTCTTCGCCGACCGGCTTCGTACGCTTCAGTCTCGTCAGTCCGCCGCCTACAAGGGGCTGCACGCCCTCATCATGCAGCGCGGGAGAGCGCTGGACTGGCGGACCGGCGCCGAGGTGCAGGAGCAGACCTACTTCGACGAGAGCATCGACATCCACCACATCTTCCCACGCGCGTGGTGCGAGAAGCGGGGGATCGGGCGCGGGCTTTACAACTCGATTGTCAACAAGACTGCGCTCTCCGCGCCGACGAACCGCTTCCTCGGCGGCGACGCGCCCTCGGTGTACCTGAGGCGGCTTCAGGACCGGCAGAATCTCAGCCCGGAGCAGACTGACGCTTTTCTCAGGACGCACTTCGTCGATCCCGCCCGGCTGCGGGCCGACGATCTGACGGGGATGATGGTGGCGCGGGCCGAGGCGCTGGCCGCTGAGATTGCCGAGGCGACAGGGCGATCGGTGGGCAGTGCGTCTTTCGCCGACATCTTCGGTGGTGCGATGAAGCTCGACGATGCCGTCGAGGTGATGGCCGCATGACGCCCGTCGGGAAGATGCGTGCTCGGCGGTGCGGAGGCTGACGGCAGCATGAAGGCATCGGGCGAGTACGCCTACGGCCGCTACGTGATTCGCACGTTGGCCACTAAAGGCAAGGTCAGGGCGCGCGCATTCCTCGGGAGGACAGCGGCCGGTGATGCGGAAGGGCTAGCATTGGACGAGGCGCTGCGCGCGATGCGGGCGCTCCTCGACCGACGCGACATCCAGCGGCGCGCCATGCGGGAGGACGGGGTGCCCACAGCGGAGGAGTTCGCCGACGCCTTCGCCCGGCTCGAATCCAAGATCGGCCAGCACCACTGGCTCATGCTGAAGGCGCTGCTCGGCGCACCGGACCGCACGCTCACCTCGACGCAGATCGCCGCTGCTGCCGGATACCCGAGCTTCGCAAGCGCCAACGCTCACCTCGGTACGCTTGCCCGCATGATCGCCGAGGACCTCAGCTACCGGCCAAAGACGCGGGCCGATGGTTCCCCGATCTGGACGATGACGCTCGCTACCGGCGCCGACCCGAATGTGCACGAGGACGACGGTCCATGGCGCTGGACGATGCGCCCACAGGTCGTGGAGTGTCTGCTCCAGATGAACCTCGGATGAGCCGCACCTTGGCGACATTGCCATCGAATTAGCCGTCAGAAGTGCGGGTCAGGCCTCCCGGCAGATCGGTGCCGTTCACCCTGCACGGTAAGCGTTTGAAGCACTCGCTCGCGGTAACGGGTGCCCGCCACCCCGTGCAGGGTTATGACGACATCCGCGCGGGCATTTGGTTTGCCGTTCCCTCCACAGGCATGGCAGCGATCGCAGGTTGTTCTCTTACCAGCTTCGGTACTCGCCGGGCAGACGATCTCGTTGTCAAGGCGGTCTGCTCGCGCATCGAGTAGTGAAGTGCGGAAGGTTCGGTAGCCCAAACTCTTAGCGAGAAGCCGGTCAGCGGTAGTCTCGCACGAAGCCATGCACCATGTTGCAAAGGCCGGATCGCAGGTTCGCCACTGATGTGTGTAGCCGGTCCAGAAAGTGGCGTCGGCAGTAGCAGCTTGCCAGACGCGGGGAGGAACTGCGGCCGGGTCGCCATAAGAGCCAAGGCGGATGCCGCGATTGGCGAACACCTCGGTGGCCTGCTCATCCGTCACCCTGATGTACCCAGACCGCATGTAATGTCGCCAAACCCACAGTGGGCCTTGGAAGGCGTGGACATAGCAGAGACGGTTCTGAACGCGGCCATCTTGAACGGTGCCTCGAAGTGGGCACGTACCGCAGATCGAGTGATCCGCTCCAGAGTGAACGGCCTGCACGGGGCTCATGTCACTCCGAATAATCCAGACCTGAACGAGATTCGCCCCGAGCTTATGATTCGAAGTCGCAACAATAAATCCAGTTGCGATTGCAACTATTGGCGCTCCGTCGATTTCGGAAGGTCCATCGTAGATTATGTAGCCGCTCGACATGACGCTCCACGCTCCCGCCGCGATGAACGCGGCACGAACGATGAGAACGGCAAGTTGTTCCGGGCGACTTGCTTGTTCGACTTAAAAACAACCTCTGCGCGGCTGACAGAGTTCTATCTCGCTTCTTCTGCGCGTTGGCTGCTTGCGACACGCCCGCTACATTCAATTACATCTATTTGGCCCGGCTCAGCCTCAAATAGGCGACCGGCCTCGGTCCTGCTGGCCGCCCAGTCTGAGCCCAAGTCAGGTCGCACATCGCCGCGCCCGAGGAGCGCCGCGAGAAGGTGCTGCGGGAGATCAAGCGGCCGGTGTTCTCGCTGCTTGAGCACGGGCCGTTGTACGAGAAGTGCACCTTCCTGTCCCACGATGCCGCGCAAGCGATCGCTGACATTGAGTGATGCATGCGACCGGTCGCGCCCTGCGGCCTGATCCACTCACGCGTCACCCGAAGGGCCGCTCCTCTGCCTGAGCGGCGAGGGGAGAAAATGGTCAATCTCCTCATCGGAGAACGTCATATCCTCATTCACCTTTAGCGACCGCTGCGCCTTCGCGTAGGCCACATCATCGGTGTGTGGGGCGCGTCTGTACACGGCGTGTAGGCTGGCTTGAAGCTGGTCGCGCCGCGACCGGAGCACTTCCAGTGGAATCTCCGGAGCGGCGGCATCGGTCAGAAGGTTGAGGTAGGATTCGCGCAGGTTCCATATGTCGGCAGCGGCTTCCCGATGCTTCTGCGCGGATGCACCAGGGTCAATGTCTTTCGCATAGCCGTTCAGCACCAGTGATGCGATCGCCGCCACTGCCGTGATTGCTTTGACAGCCCCACCATCGAGGAACACCGAAAGGGAAGCGCCGCTCGCGGTGGCCGCCGCAATGGCGATCTGTGCCCACTTGAGACGCCGCTGCTTCGTGCTGCACCCGTCTGCCATCTTCTCGTGGGTCTTGTGGGTGTAGACGACACGGCCGAAGCACTCGCGGAGGTGGGCTATCAACGCCTTTCGCTGCGCATCAAGCATTGGGGAACAGTGAGCCAAAGATTTCCTTCCACTTCTGACGCGCGGTCCAGCGTTGCCCCTTGCCTTCCGCCTCTATCGCCTCGACTGAGCGCAGGTATGCACTTCGGGCCTTGTGCTGGAAAATGCCCTTCGACCATACCGCCGACCCGCTGCCCGGGGCACGCCACCACTGCTGCATTTGGCTCTGCGCCGCGAGGAATGCCATGAAGTCTCGCACCAAGTAGTTGTGGTACAGGAATGACTTGTCGCGGTACGCCCATCCGGCGATGAACTGGTATGCGAGTGTGTCGATCAGCATGCCGCTGATGGGCACGCCGCAGTACTCACGCCATACCCGGGCCATCCGGCAAATCGCCTTGAGATTCCCGTTCGTGGCTGAGTTGCGCTCCGCCACGGCTGCAATCTCGGCGCGGGGGTTTGTCTCGCGCCAGGACCCTCCGTCGTTTGCGTTAGGATGTGTCCAAGTCCCCGCCACGTTGTCGAAAACGGGCAGGACTTCGAACCTGATCCCGTCGTCAAAAGTGATGACCACAACCTGACCATCGCCGTAGGACTCCGACGTGGTATAGGTGTTCTGGATGGATGACTTCACTGCTTGAAGCAGGGCTGACTGGCCGTTTCCAGTGTAGCCATCGTACCGCGCGTACAGTGCGGATGGTAGGCGGAACGCAATATCGAGGTCGCTGAGCCCACGTGCATCGGTATCGCGCCCATACGAGCCAACATACAGGCTGTTCGCGGTATCCGAATCGCCGCCCCAAAAATCGCGGTTCAAGCGGCGGGTGATGCGCTTGTAGCGGTAAGATATCGACGCACCAGTTTCGAGCGGGATCAGGTATGCCGACCGGAAATTCTGGAAGTCCTCAGCGACGCCCACACTGAAACCTTGTCGCTGCGGAGACGGACCGCGTACCGGTCGGGAAGCGATGGTTTCACGGGTCTGTGAGAATAAGTCAAGGAGTCCGTTCGTAAAACCTCTCCGGACTGCCACACTCTAGACCTCCCCGGCCGTGGGATGGGACCCCACCCGTAGGCGCTAGGCAACCATCCGATGTCGGTGAGGCGCGGGGGGATGGGCGGCTTTCGTTGGTGATGATGCCGACCTCCTCTACGGAGACGGCGGTTCGACGATCCTGCCCGGATGGTCGGCGATCAGGGTTGGTCCACGTCGGTCAGGCGCCGGGGCTGGTTCTTGGGGCCATGCTGGGGGCGATACTTGACACCATCGGCATGATGGCGAGGCGGCTGGATGGGACGGCGGGTAAATACCGGGCTCGACGATCAGGTCGAGCCCCACCTGCTAGGATACTCCCGTGCGCTACCGCGAAATTGTCGGGAGTCCAGCTACGATCGAAAGCCAGCCCCCTGCGTCACCGATGTGGCCCTTGATCCTGGCGCCTTCGATTGTTGGAATGTGCAACCGAGAAGCTTCCCGATGTCAGGCTCCTGACCCGGATCAATCAGGCCAACCATTACATCGTCCATGTCGGATGTTCGCGCCCGATGGTGCGGCGGACCATCCGGGTTCATTGGGGATAATCGCTGACCAAAGGCGACGCGGGACGATCGCCTCGACGATCGACAGCGCAGTGATGCCTCAGGGGTCCCGATGCGTAGACGAAAAAGTGGGACAAGCGTCCAGAGCTTCCACATTCGTCGTTGGCACTAACAACCTCGCCAAGGTGACGGCGCCCGTCCTCGCCGCTTGGTCGCGCATCCTGGCCGCCTTGCCGGAGGCGCGGCTGGTGCTCCGCACCCATGGCCTCGGCGAGCCGGCGACGCGTGCACGCACCGCCGCCCGCCTCGCCGCCGCCGGGCTGCCGATGCAGCGCGTGGCGCTGGAGGGCGGCGTGCCGCACCGCGAGCTCATGGCCGCCTATGGCGGGATCGACATCGCGCTCGATCCCTTCCCCTATACGGGCGGGCTGACGGTGTGCGAGGCGCTGTGGATGGGCGTCCCCGTCCTCGCCATGGCGGGGGATAGTTTCTGCGCCCGGCATGCGCTCAGCCATCTGAGCAATGTCGGCCTCGGCGACTGGGTGGCGGGCGATGTCGACGCCTATGTCGCACAGGCCATCGCCCGGGCGCAGGACGTGCCGGCACTCGCCGCCCTGCGCGCCGGGATGCGCGAGCGGGTCGCCGCCTCGCCGCTCACCGACGCGGCGCGCTTCAGCCGCGGCCTGGCCGCCGCGCTGCGCCACGCCTGGGGGGAGGCGGCTTGACAAGACGTCACGCCGGCCGGTTAGGGTTCTGGTAACCTTCGACGGGGCAGGCGCGAACCCGCCCCTATCTCCGCGAAACCGGTGCGGCTCTCGGCCGTTCCGGAGGCGTCGCGCGCGACAAGGAACCAGGAACGCTGATGACCCTCCTCGACACCAGCGTCTCCGCCCTGGCCGGCCGCTATGCCCGCATCCGCGACCATACCGAGCGCCTCGCCGCGCCGCTCTCGCCCGAGGATCAGGTCATCCAGTCGATGCCGGATGCCAGCCCGGCCAAGTGGCACCGGGCGCATGTCACCTGGTTCTTCGAGACCTTCCTGCTGCTGCCGCACCTGCCGGGCTACCGCCGCTTCCGCGAGGAATTCGCCTTCCTGTTCAACTCCTATTACGAGGCCGCCGGCCCGCGTCATGCCCGGCCGAAACGCGGCATGCTGACGCGGCCCTCCGCCGCGGAGGTCGGCGCCTATCGCGCGCATGTCGACGCTGGCATGGCCCGGCTGCTGGACGACCCGCCGGCGGGGGCCCTGCCGCTGGTCGAGCTCGGCCTGCAGCACGAGCAGCAGCACCAGGAGCTGCTGCTGACCGACATCCTGCATGCCCTGGCGCAAAACCCCCTGCTCCCTGCCTATGATCCGGACTGGCAGGAGCCCGCAGCCGCCCCGGGCGCGGCTTGCATGCTCGCCGGGCCGGAGGGCCTGCAGCACATCGGCAGCGTCGGCCCCGGCTTCGCCTTCGACAACGAGATGCCGCGCCACAAGGCCTGGCTGGAGCCCTACCGCATCGCCGACCGGCTGGTGACCAACGGCGACTGGCTCGATTTCATGGCCGATGGCGGCTACCGCAGCGCGACGCTCTGGATGAGCGAGGGCTGGACCCGCGCCCAGGCCGAGGAATGGCAGGCCCCGCTCCATTGGCACCGGCACGAGGGCGAGTGGGGCCAGTTCAGGCTTGCCGGCCTCCGCCCGCTCGATCCCGCCGCCCCGGTCCGCCACATCTCCTGGTACGAGGCGGAGGCCTTCGCCCGCTGGGCCGGCCGCCGGCTGCCGACCGAGGCGGAATGGGAGGCGGCGCAGGACCTCCCCGGCTTCCTCCAGGCGCGCGATGCCGCTTGGCAATGGACCGGCAGCGCCTATCGCCCCTATCCCGGTTTCCGGCCCTGGGAGGGTGCCGTCGGCGAGTACAACGGCAAGTTCATGATCGGTCAGATGGTGCTGCGCGGCGGCTCGCTCGCCACGCCGCCCGGCCATGCCCGCCCCGGCTACCGCAATTTCTTCTCTCCAGAGGCACGCTGGCAGTTCACCGGGCTCCGCCTCGCCGAGGATGCGGCGTGAGCGCCGCGATGGACGCTGCCTCCGGGCAGCGGGCCTCCCTCGTCGCCGATGCGCTGGCCGGCCTCTCCGCCGCGCGGAAGACGCTGCCCTGCAAGTGGCTCTACGACGCCGAGGGCTGCCGCCTCTTCGAGGCCATCACCCGCCTGCCGGAATACTACCCGACCCGGACGGAGATGCGGATCCTCGCCGAGCAGGCCGCCTCCATCGCCGCGGCCGTCGGGCCCGGCCGCGCCGTCGTCGAGTTCGGCCCGGGCGACGGCGCCAAGGCGGCGCTGCTGCTCGCCGGGCTCGACCGCCCCGCGGCCTATGTGCCGGTCGACATCGCCCCCGAATGGCTGGAAGGCGCTGCGAGCCGCGTCGCCCTCGCCTGTTCCGGCCTTTCGGTGCTGCCGGTCGTCGCCGATTTCACCATGCCTTTCGCCCTGCCGGGGCGGCTCGGCGCGGCGCCGCGGCTCGGCTTCTTCCCCGGCTCCACCATTGGCAATTTCGAGCCGGAGGGCGCCGTCGCCTTCCTCCGCCGCGCCCGCGCGACGCTCGGGGCAGGCGCACGGCTGCTGCTCGGCGCCGATCTGGTGAAGGCGCCGGCGGTGCTGGAAGCCGCCTATGACGACGCTGCCGGCGTCACCGCCGCCTTCGACCTCAACCTGCTGCACCGCCTGAACCGCGAGGCAGGCGCCGATTTCGACGTCGCCGCCTTCCGCCACCGCGCCGTCTGGAACGCGGCGCTGGAGCGGGTCGAGATGCATCTCGTCTCCGGGCGGGCGCAGTCCGTGCGCCTCGCAGGCCGCACCATCCGCTTCGCCGAGGGCGAGACCATCCATACCGAGAGCAGCCACAAATACCGCCCGGAGCGCCTCGCCGGCTTGGCCGCCGCCGCCGGCTGGCGCATAAGCCGGCACTGGACGGATGCGGAGGGACTCTTCTCGGTATGGCTGCTGGACGCATAGGAACCGAGATCGCCAGCCACCGCGGCGGGGCGATCCTCTGGCCGGAGAACAGCCTGCTCGCCTTCCGACAGGCGCTCGCCCTGCCGGCCGAGCAGCTCGAGATCGACGTCCACCTCACGGCCGATGGCGAGGTCGCCGTCATGCATGACGCGACGCTCGACCGCACCACCGACGGCAAAGGTCCGGTCCGCGCCCGCACCATGGCGGAGCTGCGCCGCCTCCGCCTCAAGGGCACGGGCGGGGAAGGGGTACCGAGCCTCGCCGAGACCGTGGCCCTGGTGCGGGAGGCGGGGCGCATCCTTCGCCTCGAGATCAAGGCGGATGGCGAGGGCCGGCCTTATCCCGGCATCGTCCCGGCCTGCCTCGTCCTGCTCGATGCCGCCGGGATGCGCGCCCGCACCGTGCTGATGAGCTTCGAGCCGATGACCGTCGCGGCCGCGGCGGCCGCCGGCGGCTTCCATCGCCTCGTCCTGCTGATGGGCAGCCGCTCCTGGCACGGCATGGGGCCGGAGGGTGCGGTCGCGCTCTCCCGCGCCTGCCATGCCGGGGAGCTCGGCCTCACCGTCGCCGATTGGGACGAGGCCTCGGTGGCCGCGCTGCGCGCCGCCGGCCTCGGGGTCAGCGCCTGGGGCACCAATGACGAGCGGACCATCCAGAGGGCCTTCGCCCTCGGCATGGATGCCATCGCCACCGACGACCCGCCGCTGGCGCTGCGCCTCAGGGGCTGATAACGCAATAGAAACGGCCTGGAAGCCGCGGGCTCCCTTGCATAAGGGGCGCCGCGCGGCCATACCTAGCCGCAACGACGGCGCCGCAAGGGACGCAACGGGGAGAACGATCCGGGTGACAGATTCCATCCTGGAAACCGAGGGGCTGACGAAGGAATTCCGGGGGTTCGTCGCCGTCAACGGCGTCTCCCTGAAGGTCCGGCGCGGCAGCATCCATGGGCTGATCGGCCCGAACGGCGCCGGCAAGACCACCTGCTTCAACCTGCTGACCAAGTTCCTCCAGCCGACCCGCGGCACCATCCGCTACGACGGGCGCGACATCACCGGCATGAAGCCGGCCGAGGTCGCCCGCCTCGGACTGGTGCGCAGCTTCCAGATCTCGGCCGTCTTCCCGCATCTCTCGGTGTTGGAGAATGTGCGCGTCGCCCTGCAGCGGCAGCGCGGCGGCAGCTTCGACTTCTGGCGCTCCGAGGGCCTGCTGCGGCAGTTCGACGACCGCGCCATGGCGCTGCTCGAGGATGTTGGGCTCACCGGCTTCGCGCGGATCGCTGCCGGCGAGCTGCCCTATGGCCGGAAGCGCGCGCTCGAGATCGCCACGACGCTGGCGATGGACCCGTCCATGATGCTGCTCGACGAGCCGACCGCCGGCATGACGCACGAGGATGTCGACCGCATCGTGGCGCTGGTGAAGCGCGTCTCCGCCGGCCGCACCGTGCTGCTGGTCGAGCACAACCTGAAGGTCGTCTCCGGGCTCTGCGACTGCATCACCGTGCTCGCCCGCGGCAGCGTCCTCGCCGAGGGCGACTACGGCGAGGTCTCGCGCAACCCCGACGTCATCGCCGCCTATCTCGGCACCGAAGCCACCCCGGAGGGAGCGATGGCCCATGGCTGAGACGCTGGACCGCGCCCGCCCCGGCACCGCCGGCGCCCCGCTGCTCGAGATCCGCAATCTCGAGGCTTGGTACGGCGAGAGCCACATCCTGCACGGCGTCGACATCGACGTGCAGCCAGGCGAGGTCATCACCCTGCTCGGCCGCAACGGCGCCGGCAAGACGACGACGCTGCGCTCCATCATGGGTCTCACCGGCCGGCGCTCGGGCAGCATCCGCTTCGAGGGACGGGAGACGGTCAACCTCCGCTCCGACATCATCGGCCGGGCCGGCATCGGCTACTGCCCGGAGGAGCGCGGCATCTTCGCCAGCCTCGACGTCACCGAGAACCTGATGCTGCCGCCCGTGGTGAAGCCTGGCGGGCTCGACCTCGACACCATCTACAAGCTCTTCCCGAACCTTAAGGAGCGAGCGCGCAGCCAGGGCACCAAGCTCTCGGGCGGCGAGCAGCAGATGCTGGCGATCGCCCGCATCCTGCGCACCGGCGCCAACCTGCTGCTGCTCGACGAGCCGACCGAGGGCCTCGCCCCCGTCATCGTCCAGCAGATCGGCGCCATGATCCGCGAGATCAAGTCGCGCGGCTTCACCGTGCTGCTGGTCGAGCAGAATTTCCGCTTTGCCCAGACCGTCGCCGACCGCCACTACGTCATGGAGCACGGCCGCGTCGTCGACATGGTGCGGAACGAGGAGCTGAACGCCTCGCTCGAGCGCCTGCACGAATATCTCGGTGTCTGATCCCGCTTCCAGGAGCCTCATGGTTATGTCGCTTGACCGCCGCAGCCTGCTGACCGGCGCCGCTGCCGCCCCCTTCGCCCTCGCTTCCCCTCGGGGCGCCCGCGCGCAAGGCTCGCCGACCTTGAAGATCGGCGTGCTCAACGACCAGTCCGGCGTCTACCGCGACATCTCCGGCCCGACCTCGGTCGCCTGCGTCCGCCAAGCGATCCAGGATTTCGGCAGCCACGGCTTCAACGTGGAGGTCATCGTCGGCGACCACCAGAACAAGCCCGATGTCGGCAGCAACATCGCCCGCCAGTGGATGGACCGCGACGGCGTCGACGTTATCGTCGACGTCCCCAACAGCGCGGTCGGCCTCGCCGTCGCCGGCGTGGTGCGGGAGAAGAACAAGGTCTACCTGAACTCCACCTCGGCGACGGCGGACCTCACCGGGTCGCAGTGCTCGCCGAACACCGTCCACTGGACCTACGATACCTACATGCTGGCGAAGTCGACCGGCGGCGCCATGGTGAAGGCGGGCGGCGACAGTTGGTTCTTCATCACCGCCGACTATGCCTTCGGCCATGCGCTGGAGCGGGACACGACCAATTTCGTCAAGGCGGCCGGCGGGCGCATCGTCGGCGGCGTGCGCGCGCCGCTCGGCAATACCGACTTCTCCTCCTTCCTCGTCCAGGCGCAGTCCTCCCGCGCCAAGGTGATCGGCCTGGCCAATGCCGGCGCCGACACCGTCAACACGGTGAAGCAGGCGGCCGAGTTCGGCATCACCCGGCGCGGCACCAAGATCGCCGTGCTGCTGATGTTCCTGAACGACGTGCATGCGCTCGGGCTGCAGGCGGCGCAGGGCCTGGTGCTGACCGAGACCTTCTACTGGGACCTCAACGACCGCACCCGCGCCTTCACCGACCGGGTCAAGCCGCAGCTCGCCGGCGCTATGCCCGCGATGTCGCATGCCGGCTGCTACAGCGCCGCACTGCACTACCTGAAGACGGTGGCCGATATGGGCGCCGCCCAGGCGCGTCAGGACGGCGCCGCGACGGTCGCTCGGATGAAGGCGATGCCGACCGATGACGACTGCTTCGGCCCGGGCCGCATCCGCGAGGACGGCCGCAAGCTCTGCCCCGCCTATCTCTTCGAGGTGAAGTCGCCGGCCGAGAGCAAGGGCGCCTGGGACTACTACAAGCTGCTGCAGACCACCCCAGCCGACGAGGCCTTCCGCCCGCTCACCGAAGGCGGCTGCTCGCTCGTGCGGAGCTAGACGGGACGATGGCGGGAGACCGGGCGGCCATGCACCGCCCGGCCCCGCCCGAGACAGGGAGACGGACATGACGACGACGAGGAGAGGCCTGCTCGCCACCGGCGCCGCAGCCGCGGCGGCGACCGCGCTGCCGCGGCTCACGCGCGCCCAGGCGGCGAACATCATTCGCATCGGCGTGCTGAACGACATGTCCGGCACCTACAAGGACAATACCGGCCCCGGCTCCGTCGCCTGCGCGCAGCAGGCGATCGCGGAATTCGGCCAGCAGGGCTTCAATGTCGAGCTGATCTTCGCCGACCACCAGAACAAGCCCGATGTCGGCGTGAACCTGGCGCGGCAATGGTACGACCAGGGTGTCGACATGATCCTCGACGTGCCTACCAGCTCGGTCGGGCTCGCGGTCAACAACGTCGCCCGCGAGAAGAACCGGGTGAACATCAATGTCGGCTCGGCGACCTCCGACCTGACCGGGGCGCAATGCGCGCCGACCATGGTCCACTGGTCCTACGACACCTACATGCTGTCGAAGTCGACCGGCGGCGCCATGGTGAAGGCGGGCGGCGACACCTGGTTCTTCATCACCGCCGACTATGCCTTCGGCCATGCGCTGGAGCGGGATACCAGCAATTTCGTCCGCGCCTCGGGCGGCCGCGTGCTCGGTGCTGTGCGCACGCCCTTCCCGGCGACGACGGACTTCTCCTCCTTCCTGGTCCAGGCGCAGAGCTCGCGGGCCAAGGTCATCGGCTTCGCCAATGCCGGGTCGGACACCATCAACTGCGTGAAGCAGGCGGCGGAGTTCGGCATCACCAAGCGCGGCACCAAGCTCGCCGCGATGCTGATGTTCATCACCGACGTGCATTCCATCGGCCTCGAGACGGGGCAGGGGCTGGTCTGCACCGAGAGCTTCTATTGGGACCTCAACGACCGCACCCGCGCATTCACCCAGCGCGTGCTGCCGAAGATGCCGAACCTCTACCCCAACCAGATCCATGCCGGCTGCTACTCGGCGACGCTGCATTACCTGCGCGCCGTGCAGGCCATGGGCGTTGCCGCGGCCAAGGGCTCGGGCACCGAGGTCGTCAACCGCATGAAGGCGATGCCGACGGAGGACGACGCCTTCGGGGCCGGCAGCATCCGCGCCGACGGGCGGAAGCTTTGCCCCTCCTACCTGCTGGAGGTGAAGTCCCCGGCAGAATCGAAGCGCCCCTGGGACTACTACAAGGTCCTGCAAACCACCCCGGCCGGGGAGGCCTTCCGCCCGCTGAACGAAGGCGGCTGCTCCCTGGTCCGTAGCTGAGAGGAAAAACCAAAAAGATGACCCCGACCCGCCGCAGCCTGCTGACCGCCTCGGTCGGCGCCACGCTGATGCCCGCCCTGCCGCGCCTCGGCCGGGCGCAGGCCGCCAACACCATCCGCATCGGCGTGCTGAATGACCAGTCCGGCCCCTACCGCGACATCAGCGGGCCCTATGGCATCGAATGCACCAAGCAGGCGGTGCAGGAATTCGGCGACAAGGGCTTTGCCATCGAGGTCATCTCCGCCGACCACCAAAACAAGCCCGATGTCGGCGCCAATATCGCGCGCCAGTGGTACGACCAAGGCGTCGACCTCATCATCGACGTGCCGACCTCCTCGGTCGGCCTCGCGGTGAACAACGTCGCCCGCGAGAAGAACAAGGCCTATATCAACACCGGCTCGGCGACCTCCGACCTGACCGGCGCCCAGTGCAGCCCGACCACGGTGCACTGGATGTACGACACCTACATGCTGGCGAAGTCGACGGGCGGCGCCATGGTGAAGGCGGGCGGCGACAGCTGGTTTTTCATCACCGCCGACTACGCCTTCGGCCATGCGCTGGAGCGGGACACGTCCACCTTCATCAGGGCCGCGGGCGGCAAGGTGAACGGCAGCGTCAAGTACCCCTTCCCGGCGACCTCGGACTTTTCCTCCTTCCTGCTGCAGGCCCAGGCCTCGCGTGCCAAGGTTATCGGCTTCGCCAATGCCGGGGCGGACACCATCAACAGCATCAAGCAGGCGGCCGAGTTCGGCATCACGCGCGGCGGGGTGAAGCTGGCGGCGCTGCTGATGTTCCTCCCCGACGTGCACGCCATCGGCCTGCGCACCGCCCAGGGCCTGGTGCTGACCGAGAGCTTCTACTGGGACCTCAACGACCGCACCCGCGCGGTCTCGGAGCGGCTGCGCCCGCGGCTGAAGGATGTGAAGCCGAACATGGCCTCCATCGCCAACTACTCCTGCACGCTGCACTACCTGAAGGCGGTGGCGGATATGGGCGTCGCCGCCTCCAAGGCCTCCGGCATCGATGTCGTCAACCGCATGAAGGCGATGCCCTGCGACGACGACGCCTTCGGCCCGGGCACCATCCGCGCGGACGGCCGCAAGCTCTGCCCCTCCTACCTCTTCGAGGTGAAGTCCCCGGCCGAGAGCAAGGCGCCTTGGGACTACTACAAGCTGCTCCAGTCCACCCCGGCGGAAGAGGCCTTCCGCCCGCTGAACGAGGGCGGCTGCGCCCTGGTCCGGAGCTGACGGCGATGCCGCTGCCTCGCCGCCACCTCCTGCTGGCCGGCAGCGGCCTCGCCCTGGCCGGGCGGGCGAGGGCGCAGGGCGCCCCGCTTCGCCTCGGTGTCCTCACCGACATGTCCGGGCCCTATCGCGACCTGACGGGCCCCGGCAGCTTCGCCGGCGCCCGCCAAGCGGCGGAGGAGTTCTCGGCGGCGACCGGCATCGCCGTCGAGGTCATCGTCGGCGACCACCAGAACAAGCCCGATGTCGGCGCCAACATCGCCCGGCAATGGTTCGACCGCGAGGGTGTCGAGGCGATCATCGACCTTCCCAACAGCGCCGTAGCGCTCGCCGTCTCCGGCATCGCGCGGGAGAAGAACAAGGTGGTGCTCGGCTCCGGCGTCGGCTCCACCGTCTTCACGGGCGCGCAATGCAGCCCGAACAGCATCCAGTTCACCTACGACACCTACATGCTCGCCAAGGGCACGGGCGATGCGCTGGTGAAGCAGGGCGCCGATAGCTGGTTCTTCATCACCGCCGACTATGCCTTCGGCCATGCCCTCCAGGCGGATACCACCCGCTTCGTCGAGGCGGCCGGCGGCAAGGTGCTGGGCGCCGCGCGCTATCCCTTCCCGGCGACGACGGATTTCTCCTCCTTCCTGCTTCAGGCGCAAAGCTCCCGCGCCAAGGTCATCGGCCTGGCCAATGCCGGTGCGGACCTCATCAACTGCATCAAGCAGGCCCGCGAATTCGGGCTGATGCGGGGCAACACCAGGCTCGCCTGCCTGCTGATGACGGTGGTCGACAGCATCGCCCTCGGCCTGCCCGAGGCGCAGGGGCTGCTGATGACCGAGAGCTTCTACTGGGACCTGAACGATCGCACCCGCGCCTTCGCCGAGCGGGTGAAGGGCAAGCGGCAGGGCGGCGTGGTCCATGCTTCCTGCGCCGGCTGCTACGGCGTCACGCTGCACTACCTGAAGGCGGTGAAGGATCTCGGCCTGGAGCGCGCCCGCGCCTCCGGCCTCGATGTCGTCAACCGCATGAAAGCGATGCCAACCGATGACGACGCCTTCGGCCCGGGCCGCATCCGCGAGGATGGGCGCAAGCTGACCCCCGGCTATCTTTTCCAGGTGAAGTCGCCGGCCGAGAGCCGCGGCCCGTTCGACGTGCATAAACTCGTCGCCACCACCCCGGCCGAGGAGGCCGCCCGGCCGCTCGCCGAGGGCGGCTGCCCCTTCATCCGAAGCTAAGGACCTCCACGCCGCATGGACGACATCTTCGGCATCCCCGCACCGCTGCTCTTCGGGCAGCTGCTGCTCGGCCTCATCAACGGCGCCTTCTATGCGATGCTGTCGCTGGGGCTGGCGGTGATCTTCGGCCTGCTCAACATCATCAATTTCACCCACGGCGCGCAGTTCATGATGGGGGCCTTCGCCGCCTGGATGCTGCTGGAATGGGTCGGTCTGAATTACTGGTGGGCGCTGCTGCTGGTGCCCATCATCGTCGGCTTCACCGGCGTGGTGCTTGAGCGGCTGATGATCAGCCGGCTCTACAAGCTGGACCACCTCTATGGCCTGTTGCTCACCTTCGGCCTCGGCCTCATCATCGAAGGCGTGTTCCGCAACGAGTTCGGCTCCTCCGGCCTGCCCTACCGCATCCCGGACGAGCTGCAGGGCGCCTGGGACCTCGGCTTCATGTTCCTGCCCATCTATCGCGGCTGGGTGGTGATCGCGGCCCTCATCCTCTGCCTCGCCACCTGGCTGCTGATCGAGAAGACGCGGCTGGGCGCCTATCTCCGGGCGGCGACCGAGAATGCGCCGCTGGTGCAGGCCTTCGGCGTCAACGTCCCGCGCATGGTGACACTGACCTACGGCTTCGGGGTGGCGCTCGCCGCCATAGGCGGGGTGCTGGCGGCGCCGATCTATTCCGTGAACCCGCAGATGGGAACCAACCTCATCATCGTGGTCTTCGCCGTGGTGGTGATCGGGGGCATGGGCTCCATCCTCGGCTCCATCATCACCGGCTTCGGCCTCGGCATCGTCGAGGGGCTGACCAAGGTCTTCTATCCGGAGGCCTCGGCGACCGTCATCTTCGTCATCATGGCGATCGTGCTGCTGGCACGTCCCGCTGGCCTCTTCGGGAGGGCCTGACATGGCCGACACCACCGCCATCACCGCCCGCGACATCCCTGCCCCCGCGGCCGAGGACCACGGCATCTGGGGCTTCTCGCGGGCGCAACTCGGGGCGCTCGGGGTGATGCTCGCCGTGCTCGCGGTCGGGCCCTTCCTGCTCTACCCCGTCTTCCTGATGAAGCTGCTCTGCTTCGCCCTCTTCGCCTGCGCCTTCAACCTGCTGATCGGCTATGTCGGGCTGCTTTCCTTCGGCCATGCCGCCTATTTCGGCATGGGCGGCTACCTGGCGGGCCATGCGGCGAAGGTCTGGGGGGTGACGCCGGAGCTCGCCATCATCATCGGCGGCGCCACGGCGGCGGTGCTCGGCGCCATCGCCGGCTGGGTGGCGATCCGGCGGCAGGGCATCTACTTCGCCATGATCACGCTGGCGCTGGCGCAGATGGTCTACTTCCTCTGCGTCCAGCTGCCCTTCACCGGGGGCGAGGACGGGATCCAGGCCATCCCGCGCGGCAAGCTCTTCGGCGCGATCCCGCTCGACATCGACATGACGCTCTACTGGGTCGTCGCCGGCATCTTCCTGCTCGGCTTCCTGATGATCCACCGCATCATCCATTCGCCCTACGGCATGGTGCTGAAGTCGATCCGCGAGAACGAGCCGCGCGCCACCTCGCTCGGCTACCGGACCGACGACTACAAGCTGCTCGCCTTCATCCTCTCCGCCGGCCTCGCCGGCGTGGCGGGCGCCACCAAGTCGATCGTCTTCGGCATCGCTACCCTCACCGACGTCCACTGGTCCATGTCGGGCGAGGTGGTGCTGATGACGCTGGTGGGCGGCCTCGGCACCGTCTTCGGGCCGGTGGTGGGGGCCGCGGTGATCGTGACGATGCAGAACTACCTGGCCGAGCTCGGCGCCTGGGTGACGGTGATCCAGGGCGTGATCTTCGTCATCTGCGTGCTCGCCTTCCGCCGTGGCATCGTCGGCGAGATCGGCAACTGGCTGAAGGTGAAGCTCTGACCGGAGGGAAGGGGGCCGGCCGGCCCCCGCCGTCAGGCTTCTTCCTTGAAGTAGGGCTCGACGGTCCCCTTCAGCCGGATCGTCATCGGGTTGCCCTTGCGGTCGAGCGTCTTGCCGACCGCGACACGCACCCAGCCCTCACTGACGCAATACTCCTCCACATTGGTCTTCTCCGCCCCGTTGAAGCGGATGCCGATGCCGCGGGAGAGCAGCTCCGGATTGTGGAAGGGGCTGCGCGGGTCGGTCGCCAGGCGGTCTGGCAGGGTCTCGGTCATGGCATGGCCTTCCGGCATATCGGTCATGCCGCGGTGATACCGAGGAAGGCCCGCCGCGCCAACCACCCCGGGGCCGGGAACGCTGCCTGGCGCCGGGCGTCATCCGCCAGGAGGCCCCGCCATGACCCCGGAATTGCTGGTCTTCGCCGATGACGGCACCATCCCCAACAACCCGCGCCTGCCCGCGCTGCTCTTCCGCGGCGCCGTCCCGCCCGGCGATCCGGCAGCGGCCGAGGCGCTCTTCGCCCGCCATGGCTGGCCGCCCGCCTGGCGCAACGGCATCTACCGCTATCACCACTACCACCCGGATGCGCATGAGGCGCTCGCCATCGCCTGCGGCCGGGTGAGGGTGCTGCTCGGCGGGGACTGGGGCCAGGTCCTTGACCTCGAGGCGGGCGACGTGGTGGTGCTTCCCGCCGGCACCGGCCACCGCAACCTCGGCGCCAGCGCGGACCTCCTGGTCGTCGGCGCCTACCCGCCGGGCCAGTCGCCGACCGAACATCGCGGCCGCCCCGGCGAGCATGCGGAGGCCATCGCCGCCATCCCCGCCGTCCCCGACCCGCCAGGCGAGCCCGTCACCGGCGCCCCCTGGCCGCTCTGATCCGCCCATGACAGGCTCCCCCGCGGGGGAGGAGCCTGCCATGACCGACGTCTTCGAGATCCTGCACACCACCCGCGCCATGCGCCGGCTGAAGCCGGACCCGGTGCCGGATGCGCTGATCGCCCGCATCCTCCGCGCCGGCGCCTCGGCGGCCAATGGCGGCAACACCCAGCGCTGGCGCTTCCTCGTGGTGAAGGACCCTGCGATCAAGCAGGCGGTGCAGCGCTGGTACAAGCGCGCCTATGACGAGGTGATCGGCCCCCGCTATGCCGGCAGCGCCCCGCCGCCCGGCACGACGGCGGAGCGCTATGCCCGCCAGCACGCCGCCGTCGAGTACCTGACCGAGCATTTCCACGAGGCGCCTGTCTGGATCGTCGCCTGCCTCGCCGAGGAAAAGCCGACCCGCTGGTCCGGCGCCTCGATCTACCCCGCCGTGCAGAACATGCTGCTCGCGGCGCGCGCGCTCGGCCTCGGCGCCACGCTGACCACGCGCCACCTACTCTACGAGCGCGAGGCCGAGGCGGCCCTCGGCCTGCCGCCCGGCGTCCACTCCTATGCCATCCTGCCCATCGGCTACCCGATGGGCCGCTTCGGCCCGGTCGGCCGCGGCCCGCTCCGAGACATCACCTTCCTCGACCGATGGGGCGAGCGCTGGGACATCCCGGAGGAGGGCTGAGCAGCTATCCGGCGACCAGCACCACCCGCCCGGTGATCTTTCCCGCGCGCAGCCGCTGCAGCACCGCATCGGCATTGCGCTGGGGCTGGTTCTCGATCGGGATGGCGGGGATCTTGCCCTGCTTGGCGATGTCCACCAGCGCCCGCAGCTCCTTCACATTGCCCACATAGCTGCCCTGGACGGTCAGCGCGCGGATCGGCATCAGCGGCAGCGGCAGCGTCATCTCGCCGCCGAAGAGGCCGACCTGCACCAGCTTGCCGCCCTTGCGCAGCGCCTCGAAGGCGAAGCGCGCGGTCTGCGTGCCGTTCACCAGGTCGACCACGCCGGCGACCGGCCCGCCGCAGGTCTCGACGATGCGCTGCGCCGTGTCCTCGCCCGCGGCGAGCACCGTATCCGTCGCCCCCTGCTGCTTGGCGGCCGCCAGCTTGTCCTCGGCGACATCGACCACGCAGATGCGCCGGTGCCCCATCGCCTTCAGGATGGCGATGGCGTTCAGCCCGAGCCCGCCCGCGCCGACCAGCACCACCGGCTCGTCCGGCTCGAGCGGCAGCAGCTTGTTGACCGCCGAGTAGACGGTGACGCCGGAGCAGGCATAGGTCGCGGCGAGCGAGGGATCGAGCCCCTCGATATCGACCAGGTGCTTCACATGCGTCGCCAGCACATGCGTCGCATAGCCGCCGTTCTGGTAGACGCCGAGGCTGCGCCCGGTCGGGCACATGTTCTCCTCGTCGCGCTGGCAGATGGCGCATTTGCCGCAGCCGACCCAGGGATAGACGACGCGGATGTCGCCGACCTTGCTGCCCTGGCCCTCCGCCTCCGGCCCGAGCTTGACGACGCGCCCGACGATCTCGTGCCCCATGGCAAGCGGCAGCTTCACGCCGCGATCGGTCAGCCGCATCTTGCCGCGGGAGCCGAGGTCGTACTCGCCCTCCCAGATATGCAGGTCGGAATGGCAGACGCCGGCATGCGTCACCTCGAGCAGCACCTCGGCGCCCTTCGGCTCCGGCGTCGGCAGCTCGATCTCCTGCAGGGGTTGCCCCGTCTCGACCACGGCCCAGGCGCGCATCGCGTTCTCTCCCATTCGATGAGCGATGGGACCGCGCTGCGCGGCCGCGGTCAAGCGGGCCCCGGCAACGGCGCCGCGCCCGCGGCGTTGCTCCCGCAAAGGAGAGGTCCATGAGCGAATTCCTGAGCCGCTTCGGCAGCGCCGCCCTGAACGACCTGAAGGGCACGCCGCTGGATGCCATCCTGAACCGGCTGATGGGCGGCCAGGCCGGCGCCTCCGGCCTCGAGGCGCTGGTCGGGCGCCTGCGCGGCGGCGGCCTCGGCGAGCAGGTCGCCTCTTGGATCGGCACCGGCGCGAACCGCCCGGTCTCGCCGCCCGAGCTCGAGCGCGCCCTGGGCGAGCAGGAGACCGACGCCATCGCCCGCGAGGCCGGGCTCGAGCGCCCAGGCCTGCTCGAGATGCTGAGCCAGGCCCTGCCGCGCCTGGTCGATGCGCTGACGCCGGATGGCCGCCTGCCGCAGGACGAGGGCACCGCCACCGCCTTGCCCGGGGCCGGCCAGCTCACCGCCGGCACCCACCAGCCCGGCATCGGCGCCGGCGGCGATGCCGGCATGGGCCGCTTCGGGCCTGCCACGGTCGATGACGCGCCGGCCCCCACCTCCGGCCAGGCCTCGCCGCGGCTGCACAAGGGCTAGTCGGCCCGGATTCCCCGCTCCCGCACGATCGCGCCCCATTGCGCGATCTGCCGGTCGAGGAAGGCGCCGAACTCCGCCGGTGTGGAGGCCACGACATCCACCCCCTGCCCCTCCACCAGCCGCTGCCGCGTCGCCGGCTCGGCCAGCGCCGCGGCGAGCGCCGCCCGGAAGCGCACCAGCACCGGCTCCGGCACCCCGGCCGACGCGAGCATCCCCCAGAAGGCCTCCGCCTCGAAGCCGGGGAAGCCCGACTCCGCCAAGGTCGGCAGGTCCGGCAGGGCAGGGGCGCGATGCGCCCCCGTCTGCGCCAGCGCCCGCAGCCTGGTCCCCACCTGCCCGCCGAGCCCGACCCGCGAGGCGATGACAAGGTCCACCTCGCCCGCCACCGCCGCCGTCGCCAGCGGCCCGCCGCCGCGATAGGGCACATGCGTCAGCCGGAAGCCGCCCCGCTGCTGCAGCACCTCCATCGAGAGATGGGCGAGGCTTCCCGCACCGACCGTGCCGTAGCTGATCGCCTCCGGCCTTGCCTTCGCCGCCGCCACGACCTCGGCGACCGAGCGCCAAGGCCGGCCGTCCGGCGTCGTAAGCAGCATCGGCGCCGTGGCGATCAGCATCACCGGCGCGAAGTCCCGCCGCGCATCGAAGCCGGCCGAGGGGTTCAGCGCATTCACCGTCGCATGGCTGTCGAAGACCAGGACCCAGCTATTGCCATCCGGCGCCGCCCGCGCCGCCGCCGCGGTGCCGAGCGCGCCCGCCGCGCCGGAGCGGTTCTCGACCACGACCGGCACGCCGAGCGCCGCCTGCAGCGCCGGCGCCAGCAGCCGCGCGATGGTGTCGACGCTGCCGCCGGGCGGGAAGGGGGCGATGATGCGGATCGGCCCCTCCGGCCAGCCCGCCGCCCGGGCCAGGGCCGGCGCCGCCAGCCCGGCGAGGAGCGCGCGCCGCCGCATCAATCGGGCCTGATGCTGTTCTCGCGCACCACGCGTCCCCAGGTCTCGATCGCGCGGTCGAGGAAGGCGGCGAACTCGGCCGGCCCCTTCGGGTCGAGATCGATGCCGAGCGTGCCCGTCAGCCGCTCCTGCACCGCCGGCACCTTCAGCGCCTCGCGCAAGGCCACCTCGAAGCGCGCGCGGATCGGCGCCGGCGTACCGACGGGCCCGAGCACGCCCCAGAAAGCCTCCGCCGTCACCCCCACCCCAAGCTCCGTCAGGGTCGGCGCATCCGGCGCGACGGTGGAGCGCTTCGCCCCCGTGCTCGCCAGCGGCCGGATCGCCTTCGCCTCCAGCTGCGGCACGAAGATCGTCCCCGTCGCCGTCGGCAGGTCGATCTCGCCGGCGGAGGCGGCGACGCCGAGCGGCCCGCCGCCGCGATAGGGGACGTGGACGAGGCTGATCCCCGCCGCCTTCTCCACCAGCTTCATCGTCAGATGGGCGAGCGAGCCGTTGCCGATGGTGCCGTAGGTGATCGTCTCCGGCTTCGCCTTCGCCGCCGCGACGACCGCCCGGAAGTCCTGCCAAGGGCGGCTGTTGACGGCGGTGATGACCATGGGCGCGGTGCCGATCAGCAGCACCGGCGCCAGGTCCTTCTGCGTGTCGAAGCCCGTGTTCGGGATGAGCGCCGGGTTCACCGCATGGGTGTCGAAGACCAGCACCCAGCTGTTCCCGTCGGGCGCCGAGCGCGCCACGTCCCGCGTGCCGACCGAGCCGGAGGCGCCGCTCTTGTTCTCGACGACCACCGGCACGCCGAGCGCCGCCGAGAGGTGCGGCTGCAGCAGCCGCGAGATCGCGTCGACGCTCCCGCCCGGCGGGAAGGGGGCGACGAGACGGACCGGCCCGCTCGGCCAGGCCGGCTGGGCGATGGCGGGCGCTGCGAGGACGAGGCCGGTGCCGAGCACGGCGCGACGGTTGAGCATGGCGAAACCTCCCTGGTCTCGTTCCTAGGTCGCAAACTCGGCCCTGTCGTCAAGGCCGCAGATGGACGGCTGCCGCTCCCGCCGTCTAGCCTGCTCGCGCCAAGGAAGAACGACTCCGGAGGAAACCCGCCGATGACGCTGCGCCGCCATCTCTGGCCGCTCGCCCTGCTGCCCCTGCTCGCCTGCGCCGGGCAGGACCGCGCCCCGACCGCCGCCGCGCCCTCCCGCCAGGCCGTGATGGACGGCGCGCTCCGCCAGCAGGTGGAGGGCGGCAAGGTCGCCGCCATCGCCGCCATGGTCATCCGTGCCGATGGCGAGGTGCTCTACGAGGGCTTCGCCGGCGGCGCGAACCCGGACAGCCTCTACCGCCTCGCCTCGATGACCAAGCCCATCACCAGCGTCGCGGTGATGACCCTGGTCGAGGACGGCAGGCTCCGCCTCGACGACCCGCTGGCGAAGCACCTGCCGGAATTCCGCAGCCTCGGCGTCCGCGAGGCCGGTGGCAGGCTCGTCGCCGCCCGCCAGCCGACGATCCGCGACCTGCTGCGCCACATGGGGGGCTTCTCCTACAGCTTCCTGAACGTCCCCGGCATCGTCGAGACCTATGCGCGGGAGGGGGTGGATGACGGCCTCGCCGCCCCGACGCGCAGCACGCGCGAGAACATGCGCCGCCTGGCCCGCGCCCCGCTGCAGGCCCAGCCCAACACGGTCTGGGCCTATTCCCTGGCGACCGACGTGCTCGGTGCCGTCGTCGAGCGCGTCAGCGGCCAGCCGCTCGACGCCTACATCCAGGAGCGCATCGCCGGCCCCCTCCGCATGACCAGCTTCGCCTTCCACGTCCCCGAGTCGTCCCGCCCTCGCATGCTGGCGGCCATGCAGCCGGCCGATGGCGGGCTCCGCCCGATCCGCTCCGGCGAGCGCGTGCCCTATCCGCTGACCCGCGGCAGCTGGGTCTCCGACCCCGAGCGCGCCTTCAGCCGCACCGCCTATCCCTCGGGCGGCGCCGGCTCGACGGCGAGCCTCGGCGACTATGCCCGCTTCACCCGCATGCTGCTGAACGGCGGCGAGCTCGACGGCGTGCGCATCCTGAGGCCGGAGACGCTCGCCGAGATGACGCGCGGCCAGACCGGCGGCCTGCCGATCAACCTGCGCGGCCCGGGCTACGACTTCGGCTACGGCTTCAGCGTCGTGACCGACCCGGCCGCGGCGAAGACGCGCCAGCCGGTCGGCACCTATGGCTGGGGCGGCATCTACGGCACCGGCTTCTTCGTCGACCCGTCGAACCGCCTCGCCACCATCGTCATGACGCAGACCGCGACCAATGGCGGCGCCGCGGCCAATGAGGTGCGGGAAGCCTTCTACGGCACCATGATGCAGTAGGACCGGAGCGGGGCGGCCCTAGACCGGCCGTCCCGACCCGCCCGAGGCCCTGGCGGCCGTCAGCACGCGACGGATCTCGCCTTCGGCCTTCTCCAGCTCCTTGGTCGCGCTCGCCCGCTGCGCCTGGGCCTCGTTGGCGATGCGGAGGCTGTCCTCGATCGTCGCCACCAGCGAGGCATTGGCCCGCTTTACCGCCTCGATGTCGAACACGCCGCGCTCGATCTGCTGCCGCGCCTCGAGGTTGCCCTGGCGCAGCCGCTCCGCATTGCCGGTCAGCAGCTCGTTGGTGAGGTCGGTCGCCTCCTTCAGCGTCCGCCCCGCCTCGCGCATGTTCTGGATGGCGAGCGCCTGGGCCAGCTGCTGCCGCCAGAGCGGCACGGTATTGGCGATGACGCTCTGGATCTTGGAGGCGAGCGCCTTGTCGTTCTCCTGGATCAGCCGGATCGATGGCAGCGCCTGCATCGCCACCTGCCGCGTCAGCCGCAGGTCATGGACGCGCCGCTCCAGCTCGTCCCGCGCGGTCCGCAGGTCGCGCAGCTTCTGCGCCGCGGTGGAGTCGCCACCCTCCACGGCCTTCGCCATGGCCGGGATCGCCTCGCGCTCGACGCGCCCCAGCACGCTCTCGCCGGCGGCGATGTGGTCGCCCAGCGCATGGAACCACTCGAGCGTCGCCGAGTAGAGCCGCTCCAGCTTCTCCACATCCTCGAGCAGCCGGGTGCGGTGGGTGTCGAGCTTGTCGCCGACCGCCTCCACCTGCCCCTTGATGGTCTCGTAGCGCTGCAGCACGCGCGCCGTCTCTGCCTTGGCCCGGCCGAAGAGCCGCGCCAGCCAGCCGGTCTTCTCGCCGAGGCCGCGCATGTCGAAGCCGCGCAGCGTGCCGATCAGGGTGGAGAGCGTGACCCCGGCCTCGCCCGCCTCCCGGTTGCGCGCGCCTTCCAGCATCGCATCCGCCGCGATGGTCGCCCGGTTCTGCGCCTCCTGGCCGAAGCGGAGGATGCTGGCCGGGTCGGCGACATCCAGCTGCTGCGCCAGGCGCGCCACCTCCGCCTCGCGCGGCGGCAGCACCGGCTCCAGCTCAACGGTCTTCTGCTCGGTCTCGCTCATCGAAATCCTTCCTCACGCAGCCGGTCGGAGAGCACCTTGACCTGGATGTCGAGCGCCGCGCTCTCCTCCCGCGTCAGCCGCCCGCGCAGCTCCTGCGCCGTGCTCGCCAGGTCGTCGAGCAGCACCGGCAGCCCCTCGGGCGGCGCCGCCCCGGCCTCCAGCCGCTCTACGATCCGCTCCAGCCCATCCAGGTGCACGGTGAGGAAACGCCTGGCCTGCGGCAATCGATCCGGATGGGCGGTGAGATCGTCGAGCACGCCCTCCATCGCCGCCGCGACGCCCTGGAGCCGCGGGTCCGCGCGCCGCGCCGCCACGGCCTCGATCCGCGCCAGCCGCAGCCGGCTCTCCTCGATCGGACCCGGCGGCGGGGGCGGCGGCTCCGGCGGCGGGGGAGGGGCCGTCTCCGGCAGCGCTTGGTACATCATCCGCGTGCCGAACAGCGCGCCGGCGCCCATGATCAGCGACATGGGCACGCCCAAACCCCCGGCCATGCCCGCCGCCAGCCCCGTCCCGGCGGCCATCACCCAGGAGGCCCGGCGCGAGTCGCCCAGGCGCCCCCGCCGCAGCGCCCGCGCCGCCAGCAGGCTGCCGCCGAAGCCGAGCGCCGAGCCGATCACCCCCTGCTCATTCCCGTCGATGGCGAAGAACAGTGCCGCCGGCAACAGCGGCGAGGCGAAGATCGGCAGCGCCAGCCCGCGCCAGCGGGTGCGCAGCCCGATCCAGGCGCCAAGGGCCCGCTCCATCATCAGTCGAAGAACCCGCCGATGCTGCGGAACAGGGCGATGACGCCGACCAGCCAGGTCGTGGCGGTCAGCAGCACCCCGCCCCAGGCCCAGACCAGCGGCGTGGTGAGCGGCGGGGAAGCCGGGAGCGAGGCGGGGAGGGAGGTCACGTTGCGTTCGGCCATGGCGGGTCGTTAGATCGCCATCGCGCCGGCGCGTATCAAGCCGAATCGCGGGACGGAACGTCACGGAAGGACGATTTTCATGGACAGGATCGCAGTGGTGGGCGCCGGGCTGATCGGCCGCGCCTGGGCCATCGTCTTCGCCCGCAGCGGCCACGCCGTCCGCCTCTGGGACAAGATGCCGGGCGTCGCCGACCGGGCGCTCGCGCTGGTCGCCGACAGCCTTGCCGACCTCCATGCCGCCGGCCTCGTCACCGAGGCGCCCGCCGCGATCGCCGCCCGCATCACCGCCGCCGCGACGCTGGCCGACTGCGTCGCCGGCGCCGCCCATGTCCAGGAGAACGGCCCGGAACGCCTGGCCCCCAAGCAGGAGATCTTCGCCGAGCTGGACCGGATCTGCGGCCCCGAGGTCGTCCTCGCCTCCTCGACCAGCGGCATCCCGGCCAGCGAGTTCACCGCGGACCTCCCCGGCCGCGCCCGCTGCCTCGTCGCCCATCCGGTGAACCCGCCCTACCTCATCCCGCTCGTCGAGCTGGTCGGCGCCCCCTGGACCGCCCCCGCCACCATCGCCCGCACCCGCGCGCTGATGGAGCAGGTCGGCCAGGTCCCGGTGACCGCGCACAA
The DNA here is from genome assembly GCF_059504005.1 of Belnapia sp. Classification (NCBI taxonomy): domain Bacteria; kingdom Pseudomonadati; phylum Pseudomonadota; class Alphaproteobacteria; order Acetobacterales; family Roseomonadaceae; genus Belnapia; species Belnapia sp. The sequence goes on from NZ_JCACHU010000156.1 coordinate 41,161, forward strand.
GGAGACGCGCGGCTTCGTCCTCAACCGGCTGCAGGCGGCGCTGGTCGCCGAGGCCTTCCGCATGGTCCGCGACGGCGTCATGTCGGCCGAGGATGTCGATGCCTGCGTCAAGGACGGGCTCGGCCTCCGCTGGTCCTTCATGGGGCCCTTCGAGACCATCGACCTCAACGCCCCGGGCGGCGTCGCCGACTATGCCGAGCGCTTCGGCCCGCTAATGGGCGCCATCACCGAGGAGCAGACGCCCTTCCTCTACGACAAGGAGACCGTCGCCCAGGTCGCCGAGGCGCGCCGCGCCGGCTTGCCGCTCGACGGCATCGAGGCCCGCAGCGCCTGGCGCGACCGCCGCCTCATGGCTCTCATCGCCCATAAGCGCGCCCAGGCCGGCTGATCCCTCCTGTCAGGGCCGGGCTTGGTCCGGCCATCCCCAACCCGTCCGGAGTCCCCCACCCATGAACGAGATCGCCAAGCTGTTGAACGAGGCCGTCGAGAACGGCACCGCCGCCGGCATCGTCGCCACCGCCGGCAACGCCGCGGGCACGCTCTTCGAGGGCGCCGCGGGCTGCCGCTCCGCCGCCGGCGGCGAGGCGATGACGCCCGACACGCTCGGCTGGATCGCCAGCATGACCAAGGCCGTCACCAGCATCGCCGCCCTGCAGCAGGTCGAGGCCGGCCGCCTCACCCTCGACGGCCCCATCGCCGAGGTGCTGCCCGACCTCGCCAGGCCGCAGGTGCTCGAAGGCTTCTCCCCGGCCGGCGAGCCCGTCCTTCGCCCCGCCCGCGGCACCATCACCCTCCGCCAGCTCCTGACGCATACCAGCGGCTTCGGCTACGACATCTGGAACCCCGACCTCGTCCGCTACATGCAGATGAAGGGCATTCCCGGCGTCGCCTCCCGCAAGCGCCTGGCTTTGACCACACCGCTGATCGCCGACCCGGGCACCGCCTGGAACTACGGCATCGGCATCGACTGGGCCGGCCTCGCCGTCGAGGCCGTCACTGGCCGGCGCCTCGGCGAGGTGATCGAGGAGCGCATCACCGGCCCCCTCGGCATGGCCGACACCAGCTTCCGCCCCGGCCCGGCGCAGCGCGCGCGCCTCTCCGCCATGCATGCCCGCGGCGCCGATGGCAGCCTGTCGCCCATCCCCTTCCCGATCCCGGACGAGCAGGAGTTCGACATGGGCGGCGGCGGCCTCTACGGCACCGCGCCCGACTATCTCCGCTTCTGCCGCATGGTGCTGAACGGCGGCACGCTGGACGGCGCCCGCATCCTCTCCCCCAGCACCGTCGAGGATCTCGGCCGCAACCAGATGGGCGAGCTGCTGGTCGGACCGCTCGCCACCGCCCAGCCCGGCGCCTCGAACCATGCCGAGTTCTTCCCCGGCCAGCGGAAGCGCTGGAGCCTCGCCTTCATGCTGAACGAGGAGGCGCATCCCGCAGGCGGCCGCGCCCCCGGCAGCATGGCCTGGGCCGGCCTCGGCAACACCTACTACTGGATCGACCCGACCCATGACCGCTGCGGCGTGCTGCTGACCCAGACCCTGCCCTTCGCCGACCCCAGGATCCTCGACCTCTTCGCCGCCTTCGAGCGGGCGGTCTATGCGATGGGGTAGGGACCGCTTGCTTGCCCGGAACGACCGGACTACGGTCCTATGATCACCGCCATCCCCATGCTGGCCGGCCAGGGGATGGCACCATCCTCAAATCCTCAATCCTTCAAACCCCGCCCGAAACCCCAAGGTTTCCAATGCCCGCCGCCGCCGGCCCTTCAAGACTTGAGGCGCTTCAACCCCGCTCCCCCCGCGGATCGAGCGCATCCCGCAGCCCGTCACCGACGAGGTTGAAGGCCAGCACCACCAAGAAGATCGCCAGCCCCGGAAACACCGCCAGCCACGGCGCCTGGGTCAGGAAGCGCTGCGCGCTGTTCAGCATGCTCCCCCAGGAAGGCGCCGGCGGCTGCTGCCCGAGACCGAGGAAGCTCAGGGAGGCCTCGGCGATGATCGCCTCCGCGATGGAGAGCGTCGCCTGCACCAGCAGCGGCGGGACGATGTTCGGCAGCACATGCACGAGGCCGAGCCGCCAGGGCGGGTTGCCGAGCGCCCGGGCCGCCTCCACCCAGTCCGTCGCCCGCGCCTCCAGCGCCATCCCCCGCGCGAGGCGGACGAAGATCGGCGAGGCGGTGATGGCGATCGCCAGCATCGCATTCTCGAGCGCCGGCCCGAGGAAGGCCGCCAGCGCGATGGCGAGGATGAGGAAGGGCACCGAAAGCATCGCATCCGCGATGCGCGCGATCACCGCATCCACCCAGCCGCCCGCCAGCCCGGCCAGCACCCCGATCGGCACCCCGATCAGCAACGCCACCGAGACCGAGAGCACCCCCGCCGCCATCGAGGCCCGCGCGCCGTAGAGCACCCGCGCCAGCACGTCCCGCCCGTTCTCGTCGGTGCCGAACCAGTGCTCCGGCGAGGGCGGCTTGCGGATGGCGGTCCAGGAGGTCTGCAAGGGATCCGCCGGCGACAGCCACGGCGCCAGCAGCGCGGCGAGCAGGAAGAGCAGGACGGCGAGCAGCCCGAACACCGCCAGCCGGTGCCGGAGGAAGCGCCGCAGCGCCCTCCGCCCGGGGCTGTCGGCCTGCTCGCGCGGGCGGTCCAGCCCTCCGCGGCCTGCACCCGAGGCGGCGCTCATGCCACGCGCAGCCGCGGATTGACCGCCATGTAGAGGAGGTCGGCCACGAGGGAGAGCCCGACGAAGATCAGCGCCGTCGCCATGACGACCCCCTGCACCACCGGATAATCGCGGTTGAACACCGCATCGACGATGAGCTTGCCGAAGCCGGGGATGGTGAAGACCTGCTCCGTCAGCACCGCGCCCGCCAGCAGCCGCCCGAACTCGATCGTCCCGAGCGTCACCACCGGGATCAGCGCATTGCGCAGGGCGTGCCGGCCGACCACCGCCCGCTCGTCCAGGCCCTTGGCGCGGGCGGTCCGCACATAGTCTTGGGCGAGCGCGCCGAGCATCGCCGCCCGCGTATGCCGCATCAGCACGCCGGCGATGCCGGAGCCGAGCACGAAGGCCGGCATGATGGTCGTCGCCAGGCTCTGCACCGGATCCTCGCTGAGCGGCACGTAGCCCGAGGGCGGCAGCCAGCCGAGCTGCACGCTGAACAGCAGAATCATCATGATGCCGAGCCAGAAATTCGGCGTTGAGATGCCGAAGAGCGCGACCGCATTAACAAGCCAGTCCGTCGGCCGGTCCCGCCGCACGGCGGAGAGCACGCCAGCCGGGATGCCAATCAGCAGCGCGATGACGAAGGCCATGACCGCGAGCTGGAAGGTCACCGGCAGCTTCTCGAGGATGAGCTTCGCCACCGGCTCGCGGATGCGCCAGGAGAAGCCGAAATCGCCCTGCACCGCGCGGCCGATCCAGTGCAGGTACTGCTCCGGCAGGGAGCGGTCGAGGAAGAGCTCGGCCCTGATCTGCGCCAGCACCTGCGGGTCGCCGCGCTCCTCCCCGGCGAGGATCAGCGCCGGGTCGCCCGGCATCAGCTGCTGCAGCCCGAAGATCAGCACGGAGAGGATGAGCAGCGTCGGGACGATCTGCCCGATGCGCCGCAGGAGCCATCCGAGCATCAGGCGGCATCCGCCGCCCGCGCCCGCCGGCAGCCGGGCCGGTCGGCGACGCGGGCGACATAGTCCTTCAGCACCGGCAGCGCCGGCACGATGCCGAAGCCCATGGTCCAGCCGAAGGCCCCGCCCCAGAGGATGTCGGCCGCTGAGAAACGCTGGCCGAGCAGCCAGGGCCCGGACTCGAGCCGGTCCGTCACCGCGCGCAGCACGCTGTCGAAATCGCCGTAGGGCGACATGCCTTGCAGCGGAGCCTCGCGCTTCATCGCGCGGTCGACGACGGCCGGCTCGAAGCTCGCCCCGTAGAAGGCCATCCAGCGCAGATAGGGCCCGCGCAGCGGGTCGCCGATGGCCGGCGCCAGCCCGGCCGCCGGATACTCGTCGGCGAGGTAGAGGAAGATCGCCACCTGCTCCGTCACCACCTCGCCGCGATGGCGGATCGCCGGCACCTTCCCGAGCGGATTGACTGCCAAGTAGCCAGGCTGCCGGTTCTCGCCCGCCTTGAGGTCGAGGCGGTGCAGCTCGTAGGGCGCGCCCAGCTCCTCGAGCAGCGCGTGCACGCTGGTCGAGCGGGTCTGCGCCGCGTGGTAGAAATGCATCGTCTCGTCCATGGTGGCGCCTCCTAGTTCAGCCTCAGCCCCTGCGGCCGGATCAGCCCGTCGGCGACGGGGACGAAGCCGCTCAGCCGCGCCGTGTGCGCGACGATGTTCTTGCGGTGCCAGAGGAAGACGCGGCTGCGGTCCTGCCGCAGCGCGATTTCGAAGATGCGGCCATAGAGGGCGCGGCGTGCCGCCACGTCGGTCTCGACGCGGGCCTCGTCGAGCAGCCGATCGACCTCGGGGTTCGCATACTTCCCGTCATTCTGCCCGCCCTGGCTGTGCATGAAGGTCCAGGTATTGCCGTCCGGATCGACACGGCCCGACCAGGCGACGAGATAGGTCTCGAAGTCGCCGCGATTGGCCGCCTGCAAGCTGGAAGCGAATTCCATGGCGTTCAGCTTCAGCGCGAAGCCCGCCTCCTGCACCATGGCCTGGATCACCTCGCCCACCTGGCGGAGGTCGGGGTTGTTCGGCACGGTCATCTCGACCGGCACCGGCGTGGTGACGCCCGCCTCGCGCAGCAGGGCCCGGGCGCGGGCCACATCGCGTCCTTCGGGGCGGAAGCCGGGGACGTGGTACGGGTTCCCGGGCGGGACGGGCTGCGCGGTCGGCGTGTAGGCGCCCTCATAGACCACCTGGTTCACCGCATTGCGGTCGATGGCGAGCTCGAAGGCGGCGCGGATGCGCGGGTCGCGGCCGAAGGCGGTATTGGCCCGCGGCCCGTTGCCGATGTTGACGGTGATGCTCTGGTAGCCGAGCTCGTCATAGGCGACGACCCGGAGCCGCCGGTTGGCCTGCACCGCCTTCACATCGTCCGGCTCGATGGTCTGCACCATCTCCAGCGCGCCGGACTGCAGGTTGGCGAGGCGGACGGTGCTGTCCGGGATCGGCAGGAAGGAGATGCGCGGGATCTGGATGCGCGCCGCATCCCAGTAGCCGTCGAAGCGCTCGACCACGATGCGGTCCTGCGCCACCCGCTCGACAAAGCGGTAGGGCCCGGCGCAGACCGGCGCATTGCCGAAGTTCCGCCCGGCGGCCTCCGCCGCCTTCGGGCTGACGACCATGCCGGCGCGGTCGGTGAGCTGGGAAAGGAACGGCGAGGAAGGTGCCTTCAGCCGGATGAGGATGGTCTTCGGGTCGACCACCTCCACCGTCTCCATGGCGCTGATCTCGCTGCGGCGGAAGCTGCCCTGCATCGTCATGTGCCGGTTGAGCGAGTAGCGCACAGCCTCGGCATCCATCGCCTCGCCGTCATGGAAGCGCACGCCCTCGCGCAGCGTGATGCGCAGCGTCTTCGGATCCTCCCAGGCATAGCCGGTGGCGAGCTGCGGGACGATCTCAAGCTTCTCGTTGATGTCGAAGAGCTTGTCGCAGAGCGTGGCGAAGACGATGCGGCCGACGAAGGTGCGGGCCAGGGTCGGGTCGAGGATGTCGGGATCCTCGCGCAGGCCGATGCGGAACGTCTGCGCCTCGGCCGCGCCGGCCATCGCCAGCGAGGCGAGGGCGGCGAGGAGGGTTCGTCGGATCATGCATCGCTCCCGGCGGGTTGGAAGAAGGATTGCAGGCGGCGCAGCCTCTCGCCGCCCGGCTCATGGGCCTGCAGGACAGGGGCCGGTGGCAGCCGGTCCTGCAGGTGGCAGGCGGCGCGATGCGCCTCGCCCACGAGCGCCGGTACCTGCTCGCGGCAGGCGGCCTCGGCATGCGGGCAGCGGGTGTGGAAGCGGCAGCCGGCGGGTGGCGCGATCGGGCTCGGCACGTCGCCCTCGAGCGGCGGCGCGCGGAGGCCGCGCCCGGGCACGGCGGCGAGCAGCGCTCGCGTGTAAGGGTGGCGCGGTGAAGCGAAGACCTCCGCCGCCGGACCCTCCTCGACCAGGCTGCCGAGATACATCACCGCCACCCGGTCGGCGATGTGCCGCACCACGCCGAGATCGTGGCTGATCAGGACGAAGGTGAGGCCGAGGTCGCGGATGAGGCCGGCGAGCAGGTTCACCACCTGCGCCTGGACGGAGACGTCGAGCGCGCTCACCGGCTCGTCGCCGATGACGAGGCGCGGGCCGCTGGCCAATGCGCGGGCGATGGCGATGCGCTGGCGCTGGCCGCCGCTGAACTCGTGCGGCCAGCGACGCGCGGCGTCGGGGCGGAGGCCGACGCGCTCCAGCAGCTCCGCGACGCGGTCGGCCTCGCCGGCGCGCGGCACGATGCGGTGCAGGCGGAGCGGCTCGGCAATGGCGGCGCCCACCGTCATCCGCGGATCGAGGCTGGCGAAAGGGTCCTGGAAGATCAGCTGCATGTCGCGCCGCCGGGCGCGCAGCGCGGCGGCGGAGAGCCGGCCGAGATCCTCGCCGTCGAAGCGCACCGTCCCCTCATCCGGCTCGATCAGCCGCAGCGCGAGGCGCCCGAGCGTCGACTTGCCGCAGCCGCTCTCGCCGACGATCGCCAGCACCGTGCCGCGCTCGACCGCGAGCGAGACGCCATCCACCGCCCTGACCGCGCCGCGTGACCGCCCGAGCGCATCGCGCACCGGGAAGTACTTGCGGAGGCCGCTGAGCTCGAGCAGCGGCTCGCTCATGCGGCGAGAACCCGGTCGAGCGGCGCGCGCCAGCAGGCCGCCGCATGGCCCGGCTCGAGCTCGACGAGCCGCGGCTGGCGGGCGCAGTCGGCGCCGCGGAAGGGGCAGCGCGGGGCGAAGCGGCAGCCCTCCGGCGGGTGCAGCAGGTCGGGCACGGTGCCCTCGATGCTGGCGAGCCGCGCGCGCGCATCCTCGATCCGCGGCGCGGCGCCGAGCAGGCCGACGGTATAGGGATGCTCCGGCTGGGCGAAGAGGCGCGCGGCCGGTGCCCGCTCTGCGACGCGGCCGGCATACATGACGACCACCTCGTCGGCATGGTCGGCGACCACGCCGAGGTCATGGGTGATCAGCACCACCGCCGTGCCGGTCTCGCGTTTCAGCTCGTCGAGCAGGGCGAGGATCTGCGCCTGCACCGTCACATCGAGCGCCGTGGTCGGCTCGTCGGCGATCAGCAGGCGCGGGCGGCAGGCGAGCGCCATGGCGATCATCACCCGCTGCCGCATGCCGCCCGAGAGCTGGTGCGGGTACTGCCGCGCCCGCCGCGCCGCCTCGGGGATGCGCACGCGCTCCAGGAGGGCGACGGCCCGGTCGAAGGCGGCGCGCTCGCCGAGGCGCTCATGCAGCCGCAGCACCTCGGCGACCTGCTCGCCGGCGGTGAAGGCGGGGTTGAGGCTGGTCATCGGCTCCTGGAAGACCATGGCGATCTCCCGGCCGCGGCGGCGGCGCCATTCCGCCGGGCCGAGCGTCGCCATCTCCCGCCCGCGCAAGCGGATGGAGCCGGAGAGCCTGGCATTGCCCGGGAGCAGGCCCATGGCGGCCAGCGCGGTGACCGACTTGCCGCAGCCGCTCTCGCCGACGATGGCGAGCGTCTGCCCGGCCTCGACCGCGAGGGATATGCCGTCGACGGCCCGGAGAGGGCCGCGATCGGTGCGGAAGGTGATGGCGAGGTCCCGGATCTCGAGGACCATCAGCCGGCCGGGTGGAAGCGCGTCATCCCCTGGACAGTGCCACGCCCGCGCCCCCGCGCAAGACGCGATCGCGCCTGGGGCCTAGCGGGCGGCGCGGGCCTCGGCGCTGCGGAGCGGGGCGATGCCCTGGAGGCTGTAGCCGCGGCCGTTTGCCGGCATGTCGGCCAGCTGCTCGTAGCGGATGCTGCGGTTGAGCGGCATGCCGGCATAGGCGGTGCCGGTGTGCACGCCGTCATCCGGCCGGTTGTAGATGAAGCCGTAGGTCGGGTAGACGCGGCCGAAGGCGGTATCGTCATGCCCGACCTGGACGCGCACCTCCGACCAATCATTGGCGTCCGAGACGTCGATCACGCTGACATCCTGCATGACCGTGCCGGGGCGGATGCCCGGGCCGCCCCAATTGGCGTGGTCGATGCGGACCTCGCGTGGCCCGGCCACCTGGCGCACCACGGCGACATGGCCGCGGGACATGCCGCCCGTCGCGCGGAAGGCCATGACGGCGCCAGGCTCCGGCCGCTGGCCGCGGTCGTAGAGGCCGGCGGCATTGCCCCACCAGTCGCCGCCATTGCCGCTGATCTGCAGGCCGGTGACGGCGCGGGCATAGGGAACGCAGGAGATGCCGCCGCTCACGCCTGCCGCGGCAGTGCGGGCATGGCTGCGGCGGTGACGGGCGGTGCGGCTCGCCGTCCGGTGCGGCGTGGCCTGGGCGGCCAGGCCGGGCTTGCGCACTGCACCGCCGCCATGACGTTGCTGCGCCTGGTCCCGTTGTGCGGCCATGGCGTCGCCAGACGCCGCCAGCGCACCGATCGCCACGCACCACGCCATCGCCGTCCGATGCATCCGCATACCCACTCCCCGGTTCGGGTGCCCGTTTCCGCTCGCGAAGTCGTAACTTCACGACACATATGCGGTTATCCCGGTCGCAAATGTCTCGCGCAACCGGGAGCGGCGAAACATCCGGACATCAGGGGCGATTCTTCGGAAGCACGGCCAATTACTGGTCCGTGAACGGACGATGGTCCTAGCCAAGGTCTCAGAAATGAGCGCAGCCACAGTGTGGCGGCAGGCATGTCACAGTCAAAGAAAGGGCGGCGCCCCGGAAGGCGCCGCCCCGTGCGAGTCCGCCGGTCAGCGGCAAGCGGTGATCATGATTTCAACGAGATGGCGCGGATCGGCCATGTTGGCCTCGACGCAGGCGCGCGCCGGGCGGCCGGCATCGCCGAGCCATTCCAGCCAGACCTTGTTCATCGCATCCCGGTCGCGGATGTCCTTCAGCCAGATCTGCGCGGTCAGCAGGCGGGTGGTGTCGGTGCCGTTGGCCTCCAGCGCCGCGGTGATCTTGGCGAGGACCTGCTTCGTCTGCCCGGTGACGTCCTGGGAGAGGTCGTCGGCGGTCATGCCGGCCAGGTAGACGAAGTTATGATACTCGACCGAATTCGACAGGATGGCATTGCTGCCCTGGCGGGTGATCTTCGACATCCTCTGCCCCTCCTTGGAAGACGCGGCCGTTCTACGGCCCCCTACCGGCACCGGCAAGCCGCTCAGCCCACCGCATAGCTGCTGCCGGAGGCGGCGGCGCCGATCATGGTCTCGAAGACGGCGACGCCGTGGATCGCCTCCGCGACCGGCAGCGGATAGGCCGGGCCGCCGGCCACCGCCGCGGCGAAGGCCTCGAGCTCCGCCGCCTCGATGTCGACCTTGTCGAAGTCGCGGACCCAGCCCTCGCCCTCGACCGGGGTGAAGACCAGGCGGTCCTGGCCCTGCATCTCCAGATGGCCCTTGGTGCCGAAGAGCGCGACGCGCCAGTAGCGCGCGGTGAGCGAGAGGGTGGCGAAGCTGCAGGTGGCGCCGGAGGCGAAGCGGGCCAGCATCGCCGTGGTGTCGTCGACATGGGTGGAGACGCGGGCGAAGGACTGCACGGTGACCTCGGCGAAGGGGCCCATCAGGTTCACCAGTATGTCGATCATGTGGATGCCCATGGCGCCCATGCCGCCGAGCGGGCTCTCCTCGCGGTCGGCGCGCCACATGCCGGGCTTCCAGCCGAAGGCGCCCGGGCCGCTGATATGCCCCTCGGCATGCAGCACGGTGCCGAGCGCGCCCTCGGCCAGCATGCGCTTCATCTCGAGCGTCGCCGGCAGGAAGCGGCGGTTGTGGCCGAGCGCCAACACCACCCCCGCCTCCCGGCAGGCGGCGACACACGCCTCGGCGCTGGCCTTGCTTAGGGTGAAGGGCTTCTCGACGAAGACATGCTTGCCGGCCGCGGCGGCGGCGAGCACCTGCTCGGCATGCTGCTTGTGCGGTGTCGCCAGCGCCACGGCCTGCACCTCCGGGTCGGCGAGCACTGCGGCGTAGTCCGGATGCAGGCGGATGCCCTGCTCGGCGGCCCAGGCCTCGGCCTTGGAGAGGGTGCCGGTGGTCCCGGCGACGAACCGAAGGCCCGCCCCGTTCTTCCGCTGCACGCTCTCCACCAGGGTTCGGCCCCAGCGGCCCATGCCGACGATCGCGGTGTTCAACATGATCGGATGTCCTGCGCTTCAGCGCCGGAGACTATCCGCGCCGCTGCCGCTCAGGAAGGGCGGAGGAAATCGAGCAGATGCGCCGCCGTCCGCTCCGGCTGCTCCTGCTGCACCCAGTGGCCGGCGCCCTCGATCAGGTGGCAGCCGCGCATGTCCGTGCAGGCCTCGCGCTGCATGCGCTCCAGCGCGCCGGGCACCTGCCGGATGCCCCAGTCGCTGGCGCCGGCGATGAAGAGCGAGGGCTGCGCGATGCGGCGCCCGGCCATCAGCTGGTGCTCCGCCTCGAAGCGGCGGCTGGTGTTGCAGCGGTACCATTGCAGCCCGCCCTGGAAGCCGGTGCGGACATACTCAGCGGCATAGACGGCGAGCTCCGCCTCGGGCAGCCAGCGGTTCGCCGCAACCGCCTCGGGCGAGGGCATCTCGGGCGCGACCTGCGCGGCCATGCCCTTCGCCAGGTCCATCACGTAGTAGCCGGGGAGCTTCGCCAGTTCCTCCGCGGTCCAGGCGGCGAGGGGGAAGGGACGGTTCTCCGGCCAGTCGGCGCTCTTCGCGTGGTAGTAGGCGCGGAGGAAGGCGGGCAGGCCCTGCGGGGCATGCTGCATCTCCGCATTGGCCTCGCGGGTGGAGTAGTGCCACTGGTAGTGCTTGCGGGGCCGTGGCAGGGCCGCGAGCGCGGCATGGATGTCGGGCGCGGCGGGGCGGGGCCTGGCGCCCTCCTGAAGCGGGGGCGGCCCGGCGAAGGGCGCGCTCATCAGCACGACGCGGCGGAAGAGGTCGGGGCGCAGCAAGGCGCACCAGGCGGCGATCGGCGAGCCGAAATCGTGGCCGATCACCGCCTCAGCGCCATCATGGCCGAGCGCCGCCAGCAGCCCCATCGCGTCGCGCACCAGGTTGAAGGGACGGAAGGGGGCGAGGTCGCCGTCATACTCGGCGCTCCAGCCGGTGGTGCGGCCATAGCCGCGCTGGTCGGGGGCGACGACGTGGTAGCCCGCGGCGGCCAGCGGCAGCATCACCTTGCGCCAGGAGAAGGCGAGCTCCGGAAAGCCGTGCAGCAGCAGCAGGCAGGGCGCCTGCGGGTCGCCGGCCTCCAGCACATGCATCGTGAGGCCGTTAATGCCGTCCAGGAAGCGGCTGCGGATGCCGGGCGGCAGGGGCAGGTCGTCCATCGCTTCGTCTCCTCCGGTCAGCTTCGCGTCTCGAGCGACGCCACCATCGCAGGCTTCCGCCGCCAGCCCCAGCCCACCACGAGCAGCGCCGCCAGCATGGCGCCGATGGTCGGCCAGCGGAGGCCGAGGAACTCGCCCGCCGTGCCGAGCGCCAGCGCCCCGCTGGCCGGGCAGGCACGGGTGATCATGCCCCAGAGGCTTAGCACCCGGCCGCGCATCGAGGCATCGGCGGCATTCTGCACCAGCGTCTGGACCAGGATGCCGTGCACCGAGGCGCTGGCGCCCATCAGCGCCGCGCAGAGCAGGGCGAAGGGAAAGAAGCCGGTCGCCGCGAAGCCGATGGTGAAGAGCGCCTGGCAGGCGGCGGCGAGGATGGCGAGCGTCACCGCCCCCTCCAGCTTGCCGCGGCCGGCGACCCAGAGGCCCGAGAAGAGCGCGCCGATGCCGATGCAGGCCGTCACCATCGCCAGCCCATCGGCGCCGCGGGTGAAAAGGCGCTCGACGAAGGGCGGCAGGATCTCCTGCACGCCCCGCATCAGCACGGCCGCCACGGCGGCGAAGCCGAGCAGTGGCCCGATGCCGGGATGCCGCCCGGCATAGCGGAAGCCGGCGACGGTAGCGGCGAGGACGCTGCCCTGCGGCGCATGGCCGCGGCGCTGCGCCGCCTCGACCCGGAGACTGGGCATGGTCAGCGTCGCCGCGAGATAGGCGAGGCTGTTGAGGAAGACGGCGGGCATGACGCCGGCGGTGGCGATCAGCGGCCCGGCGATAGCGGGGCCGATGAAGCGCGCCAGGTTGAAGCAGAGCGAGTTGCAGGCGACGGCGGCCGGCAGGTCGGCGCGCGGCACGAGGCCGGGCATCAGGCTCTGCCGCGCCGGCTGGGCGAAGGAGGAGGCGGTGCCCTTCAGCACCTCGAGCGCCAGCAGCAGCCCGATGCCGAGGTTGCCGGTGGCGAGCAGCGTCCCGATGGCTGCCGCCTCCAGCGCGATGGTCGCCTGGGCGGCCATGGTGAGCTTCACCCGGTCCATCCGGTCGGCGACGGCGCCGGCGATGGGGCTGAAGATCACGGCCGGCGCCAGGTCGCAGAAGGCGACCATCCCGACCCAAAGGGCGCTCCGCGTCAGCTCCCAGGCCAGCCAAGCGACGGCGATCTGGTGGATCCAGAGCCCGGTCCATGAGGTGAGCGAGGCACCGAAGAACAGCCGCGCGTCGCGATGCGACAGGGCGCGGCCCAGCGCGCCGAAAGCGCCTAGGGCGAAGGCCGTTCGCATCGCCGGGCGGCCCTCGCTCTCGTCCCTGGTCCTGCGGGCAGCTCCCTCATCGCAGGCGGACAGGCCCGCGATGAGGCCGTTCCTGGCCGCGGCCGGCCATCAGCGCTGCGGCGCGGTCGGGGAGTTCTCCTGCACGCAATCGGAGGCAATGCGGTCGCGCTCGTAGATGCGGCCGAGCCGGTCGGTCTCGCTGCGGCGGGCATAGATGCTGGCATCGGTGCCGATGCGGGCGTCGCGCTCGTCCTCGCGCATCAGCTGGCCGCGGTCGCGGAAGGTGACGATGCGGTCGGCATCCGCCCGGCAGGCAGCGGCGAGCGCGGCCTGGTCGCGCAGCGCGGCGCTCGGCGGCGGCACGGTGGGGACGGCGCCGGGGCCGGGGGCAATGGCGGCGCGGGAGGGCACGGCATTGCCCGTGAGCGGCACCACAGCCGGGTCCGGCCCGCCGGCGCAGGCAGCGAGCAGGGCGAGCAGGCCGATGGGGAGGAGGCGTGTCATCAGGTCATCCGTCATGCGATGCGGCCGAGGCTCGAGGCGCCACCCGCAGGCAGCGGCCGGGACAATAGCCGGCGCAGACCGGTTTCGTCGAACCGCGCCCCGCCGTCCAGCGGCATGGCGGCCGCGGCGGAGAGCAAGGCCGGATGCAGATCGATTCCCCCGCGGCTGACGGCGAACAGCGCCGCCAGCCAGGGCGCCCGGCCGAGGATCTCGACCAGGGCCAGCAGGCGGAGGCAAAGGCTGAGGCCGCCGATCGTGTCCAGCCCGACCGCCGAGTCGATGGCCTCGGCCCAGGCGGCGGCGTCGCGGTCGGCGATGGCGAGCTCCATCGGCTCGCCCTCGGCGCGGGGGAAGAGCAGGCGGCGGGGCTTGCCCCATTGCTGGCGACCGGCCGCCTCGCGGGCCAGCTCCCAGGCTGCGAGGAGCTGGCGCGGGGCGACCGGGGGAAGGCGCTCGGGCGGCAGGGGGACGGCGTAGGTGAGCGCGCCGTTCGGCGCCTCGGCCACACGGATGGAAGGGGGCATTGACCCCAATCTGGGGGCGGCGGGGGGCCGGCGCCAGCGGCGTTGCGGAAGAGGATGGTTTTGCCGCGCGCGGGCGCTGTCGCCTGCGCGCGGGTTCGGCCTAAGCTCGGCGCATGACCGATCCCGCAACCCTGCCCGCCACCGAGGCCGCCCGGCGCATCCGCGACGGCCGCCTCTCCGCCACCGCGCTGACCGAGGCGATGCTTGCGCGCATCGCGGCGCGGGAGGGGGAGGTCCGGGCCTTCATCCATCTCGACCCGGCGCTGGCGCTGCGCCAGGCGGCGGCGGTCGACCGGGCAGTGAGGGCGAGGCGGGCGGGGCCGCTGGCGGGCCTTGCCTTCGGGGTGAAGGACGTGCTGGACACGGCGGACCAGCCCTCGCAGTACGGCTCGCCGATCTGGGCGGGGCACCGGCCCCGGTCCGATGCGGCCTGCGTCGCCCTGGCGCGGCGGGCGGGGGCGGTGATCCTCGGCAAGACGGTCACCACCGAATTCGCCACGCGGCAGCCGGGGGCGACGACCAATCCGCACAATCCGGCGCATACGCCGGGCGGCTCCTCCTCCGGCTCGGCGGCGGGGGCGGGGGCCGGGTTCTTCCATGCCGGCTTCGGGACGCAGACGGCGGGCAGCATCATCCGGCCGGCCGCCTATTGCGGCGCGGTCGGCTTCAAGCCCTCCTTCGGCACGCTGCACCGGGCGGGGATGAAGGTGATGTCGGAATCGCTCGACACGATCGGCGTCATCGCCGGCAGCGTGGGCGATGCGGCGCTCGCCATGGCGGGGCTGACCGGCGGGGATTACGGGGCGCCGGAAGACCGACCGGGGCGGGCACCGCGGCTCGGCCTCTGCTGGGGCCCGGCGGCGGACCAGGCGGGGCCGGAGACGCGTGCCGCGATCGAGCGCGTGGCTGCGGCGGCGACGCGGGCCGGGGCCCGGGTGGAGGCGGTGGAGCTGCCGGCCGCGGTGGTCGCCGGCTTCGAGGCGCATGCGCTGGTGATGAACGGCGAGTCGGCCGAGGCGCTGGCCTGGGAACTCGACCATGCCCGGGCGCAGGTCTCGGAGGGGCTGCAGGAGCGGCTGGACTGGGGCCGCAGCCAAGGGCGGTCGGCGCTGCTGGCGGGGCGGGCCGCCTTCGCCGCGGCGCGGGCGGCCTTCGCCGATGTCGTTGCCGGATACGATGCAATCCTGACGCCGAGCGCCCCGGGCGAGGCGCCGCAGGGCCTCGGCTGGACCGGCGACCCGGCCTTCAACTCGCTCTGGACCCTGCTGCACGTCCCCTGCGTGACCGTGCCGGTCGGGACGGGGCCGCGCGGGTTGCCGCTCGGGGCGCAGCTCGTCGCCGGCTTCGGCCAGGACCGGGAGGCCCTGGCCTGGGCCGAATGGGTCAGGCAGACGGCGGGAGGGTGAGCGCGATCCAGGGCTCGCGCTCACCCTCCAGCGTTTGTCCGCTCGCGTGAGGCACGCCTTCGGCCGTTCCGGCCTCCGGCGATCACGCTCTACCTGACCTTCTCGAAGCCGGGCGCCTTCCGCAGCGCGTCGGTGGTGTCGAAGTCGCGGAGGACGGCGTCGTCGGCCATCTCCACCTCGGCGACGCGGTCGGCATGTTTGCCGGCGAGGTGACGGGCGCCGACATCGCCGCTGATCGCCATCATCTCCGGCAGGAATTCCATCGCCCAGAGCATCGGGTTGCCCTGCTTGCCGCGGAAGGTCGGCATGACGATGGCGCGGCCCTCCTCCGGGTCGAAGGCGGCGAGCAGGCGGTCGATCATCGGCGCGGCGACGAGCGGCATGTCGCCGAGGCAGATGACGACGCCCTCGATATCCTTCGGCAGCGCCGCCAGCCCGGCCTTGAGGCTGGCCGAGAGCCCCTCGGCATAATCCTCTGCATGGGCGAAGAGCACGCCGCGGCCGGCAAGCGCCGCCTCCACCCGCTCATGCTCGTAGCCGGTGACGACGACGACGGGGCGGGCGCGGGAGGCCAGCGCATTGTCCACCACGCGGGCGACCATGGGGACGCCCTGGTCGTCCTGAACCAGCAGCTTGTTGAGCGGCGCCATGCGGCGGCTGCGCCCGGCGGCCAGCACCAGGGCCGCGACCTTGCGGCCGCGGCGCGGGGCGGGGCCGGCGGGCTGCGGCGCGTGATCGCGGGGCAGGGGGCGGGCCTCCATCTCCTTCAGCAGGCCGCCGACGCCCATGCCCATGACGTCGCGCGGCGTCACCGGCAGGCCGGCGAAGAGGCGCTGCAGGATCCAGTCGATGCCGTTCAGCTTCGGCGACTTGGCGCAGCCGGGCAGGACGAGGGCCGGAATCTCGTCGATCCGGCCGAGGCAGATCAGGTTGCCGGGATCGACCGGCATGCCGAAATGGTCGATCACGCCGCCGGAGCGGACGATGCCGGCCGGGCCGACATCGCGCCGGTCGACCACGGCGGAGGCGCCGGCGACCAGCAGCAGCTCCGCGCCAGCGCGGCGCAGGCGGTTCAGCGCGTCGGAGATGGATTGCGTCTCGTGGCGGGTGCGCTCGGGCGGAAGTAGGCTGCCGCAGAGCGCCTCGACGCGGTCGCGCGTCGCCTCGATGGCGCCTTCCATCACGCTCTCCTTCACGCCGGGGAGCTCGGTCAGCACCAGGCCGACCTTGAGCGGGCGGAAGGGATGGAGGGAGATGGCGGGCGGGCCGGTGCGGGCCAGCAGCTCCGCCACCTCCAGCACGGGGCCGGGGGTGGCGAAGGGGATGACCTTGATGGTCGCCAGCATCTCCTTCGCCGAGACGGGGATATGCGAGGGGAGGGTGGCGACGGTCAGCGATTCGTCGAGCGCGTTGAGGCGGTTGACGGTGGTGGCATTCACCACCAGCAGCCCGGCGGCATCGGCCAGCAGGTTCACCCGCCCGGTCGAGGCGCGGGAGCGGGCGAGCAGCGGGCCCATCAGCGCATTGGCGAGGCGGTCGGCGGCCTCGTCCTCCGGCACCTCGCCGGGCTCGAGCCGGGCGGCGATGACGCTACCATGGCCGGCGCCCTGCAGGGCAGCAATGCCAGCCTGGTCCAGCACGGTGCCCTTCTTCAGCACCTTGCCCGGCAGGCGGACAGTGTGGGCGAGGACGGCGCCGCGCGCCTCATCGAGCGGGGTGGGGCCGAAGATCATGCGGCCAGCGCCGGGCGGCGGGCCAGGGCGGCGCCGCGGCGGGTCGCCACCACCTCGGCGAGGATCGAGAGGGCGATCTCCGGCGCCGTCACCGCCTCGATATTGAGGCCGACCGGGGCGTGGATGCGGGCGATGGCCTCGGCGGAGTGGCCGGCCTCGGTGAGGCGGGCGACGCGCTTGGCATGCGTCCGGCGGCTGCCGAGGGCGCCGATATAGAAGCAGTCCGAGGTCAGCGCGGCCTCGAGCGCGGGGTCGTCGAGCTTCGGGTCATGCGTCAGGGTGACGACGGCGCTGCGGGCATCGGGCGCGAGGGCGGCGACCGCATCGTCTGTCCATTCATGGACCAGGGTGATGCCGGGGAAGCGCTCCGCCGTTGCCCAGGCGCGGCGGGGGTCGACCACCGTCACCGCATAGCCGGCAGCCTGGGCCATCGGCACCAGGGCCTGCGCGATATGCACCGCGCCGACGACGATCAGCCGCAGGGCTGGGTTGTGCGGGTGGATGAACCAGGCCTCGCCATCGAGGGTGAGGTTGGCGGCCGCATCATCGGCGAGCGCCTTCGCCGCGGCCTCGGCGAGAGGCTGGGGGAGCTCGGCCTCCGGCCAGAGATGCTGCTTGCCATCCGAGAGGCGGGTCAGCAGGGCGACCGGGCGCTTGGCCGCCTTCGCCGCTTCCAGCGCGGCGAGGGTCTCGGGTGTCACGAGAGCTTCTCCACGAAGACCTTCAGCTTGCCGCCGCAGGCGAGGCCGACTTCCCAGGCGCGCTCGTCGGAGATGCCGAAATCCAGCAGCTGCGGCGTCCCGCTCGCCATGGTCTGCTTCGCCGCATTGGCGACCGCGCCCTCGATGCAGCCCCCCGAGACGCTGCCGGCCAGCCGGCCGGAGGCGCTGACGGCCAAACGCGAACCGGCCGGGCGGGGCGAGCTGCCCCAGGTCTCCACCACCGTGGCAAGGGCCACGGCCTCGCCGGCCGCGCGCCAGGCGGCGGCGGTCGCCAGCACGTCTTCGGAATCGCTCATGCCACCAGTCTCCTCACGGGCTGCGGCCCGCTCAGCGTCGCCACCAGGGCGCGCAGGCTTTGCAGGTTGTGGACCGGGCGGAATTCGTCGACATGCGGCAGCATCGCCCGGATGCCCTGTGATCTGGGTTGGAAGCCCTCCCAACGCAACAGGGGGTTCAGCCAGATCAGCCGGCGGCAGGAACGGCGGAGGCGGTCGGTCGCTTCGGCAAGGCCCTTTGCCCCTTCGCGGTCCAGCCCGTCGGTGATCAGCAGGACGACGGCGCCCTGGCCGAGAACGCGGCGGGACCAGAGGCGGTTGAACAGCTCGATGCTCTCGCCGATGCGGGTGCCGCCGGACCAGTCGGGGACGATGTGGGAGACCAGCTCGAAGGCGACCTCGGCGTCGCGGCTCTTCAGCTGGCGGGTGACGTTGGTCAGCCTTGTCCCGAACAGGAAGGAGCTGACGCGGTCGCGGTCGTTCGTCACCGCATGGAGGAAGTGCAGCAGGATCTGGGCATAGCGCGACATGCTGCCGGAGATGTCGCACAATGCCACGAGCGGCGGCGGGCGCACGACGCGGCGACGGCGCTCGAGGCTCAGGATCTCGCCGCCCATCCGCAGGCTCTCGCGCAGGGTGGCGCGGAGGTCGGTCACGGGGCCGCTGGCATCGGGGCGGAAGCGGCGGGTCGGGCGCTCGTCGAGCGGCAGGATGAGGCGGCGGATCTCCTGCTTGGCGGCGGCGATGTCGGCCGCCGACATGGCCTCGAAATCCATGGCCTGCAGGCGCTCGCGCTCGCTCACCGTCATCGCCACCTCGACCGGCGGGCGCTCCTCCGGCGGCTGGGGCGGCGTCGGCGGCTGGGGCGGGGGCGTCATCGCCTCGGCGAGGCGGCGGCTCGCCGGCGGCGGCTTGTCGCGCTCCTTGAAGCCGTCGATCATCGCCATGGCGGCGGCGTTGCGGCCGGCCTCCGGGTCGCGCCAGAACAGCAGGAAGGCCTGGTCGAAGACGTCGAACTGGTCGCGCCGGTGGATCATCACGCTGCGCAGCGCCGCATGGACCTGGCGGCGGTCGCCGATCTCGACCAGTTGCAGGGCCTCGGTGGCGGCCAGCAGCTCGGCCGGGCCGACCGGCAGGCCGGCGCGGCGGAGCAGCCGGCCGAAGGCGAGCAGGTTGCCGGCCAGCGCACCCCGGCCGGCGCCGATGCCGGCGCTGACCAGCTGCATCGCCTGGCCAAGATTGCCCGGCATGTCGCTCATGCTGCAGTCACGCCGCCTTCGACTCGGCGACCAGCCTCGCCGCCTCGGCACCGCGGAGCTTGGCGATGTCGTCCTGGTATTTCAGCAATACGCCGAGCGTCTCGTCGACCGCGGTTGGCTCGAGCTCGGTCGCGTCGAGCGCGGCAAGCGCCGAGGCCCAGTCGATGGTCTCGGCGACGCCGGGCAGCTTGAAGTACTCGCCGCCGCGCAGCGTCTGCACGAAGGCGACGACCTGGGCCGACAGCGCCTCCGGCACATGCGGCGCGCGAATCTTCAGGATCGCCCGCTCGCGCGCCGCATCGGGGTAGTCGACCCAATGGTAGAGGCAGCGGCGGCGGATGGCGTCGTGCACCTCGCGCGTGCGGTTGCTGGTGATGACGACGACGGGCGGGATGGCGGCCTTTACCGTGCCATACTCCGGGATGGAGAGCTGGAAATCGGCCAGCAGCTCCAGCAGGAAGGCCTCGAAGGGCTCGTCGGCGCGATCGAGCTCGTCGATCAGCAGCACGGCGGGGCCGCCCTCCGCGCTCAGCGCCTGGAGCAGCGGGCGCTCCTGGAGGAAGCGGCGGTCGTAGATGCCGCGCTCCAGCGCCTCCCGATCCGTCGTCTCGCCGCTCGCCTCGGCAAGGCGGATCGAGATCAGCTGCTTCGCATGGTTCCACTCATAGGCCGCGGCGCCGAGGTCGAGCCCGTCATAGCATTGCAGGCGGACCAGCCGGCGGGGCAGGCCGCCGGCCAGGACCTTGGCGATCTCCGTCTTGCCTGTGCCCGGCTCGCCCTCGAGGAAGAGCGGCCGGCCCATGCGCAGCGCGAGATGCACCGTGGTCGAGAGCGCCCGGTCGGCGACATAGCCGCCGGCGGCGAGCAGCTTCTGGGTGGCCTCGACGCTCTCCGGGAGGTCGCTCACAGGAAGAGCAGCGCCAGGATGGCCAGCATGACGGCGCAGCCGCCCCAGAATTGCAGCGGCAGGCCGAAGGGCTGGAAGGAGCCGAGCAGGCGGAGCGGCTGCACCGCCACCGGGTCCACCGGGCGGGCATTGGGGCGATGAACGGGCTTGCCGGCGGCGCTCGGACCCTCCGCGCCATGCTGGGTGAGGGGGCCGGGGCCGCCTGCGTCGCGCAGGTATTCGGTATCCGTCCCGGCCATGGCGGGGGTGCGGATCTCGGCGCTCTGGGCGGCAGGCTCGGCCATGGCGGGCTCCGGCTCCGGCTCGGGCGCCGGGGTGAGGTGGGCGGCGAAGCGGTTGAAGAACTGGTCGGCCATCTGCTTCGCGGTGCTGTCGATCAGCCGCCCGCCGAGCTGGGCCATCTTGCCGCCGACCTGGGCCTTCACGTTGTAGGTGAGCAGCGTCTCGGTGGGGCCGACCTCCTCGAGCGCGACATCGGCGCCGCCCTTGGCGAAGCCCATGGCGCCGCCATTGCCCTCGCCGCTGATGGTGTAGCTGGCCGGGGGGTTGAGGTTCTCGAGCTTCACCTTGCCGCCGAATTTCGCCGACATCGGCCCGAGCTTGAGGGCGACCTTGGCCTGGAACTGGTCGTCGCCGACCCGCTCGACCGATTCGCAGCCGGGGATGGAGGCCTGCAGGACCTCGGGGTCGTTCAGGGCTTCCCAGACTTGCTGGCGCGGCGCGGGGATCCGCCGCTCGCCGGTCATTTCCATGCGTGTCTCCTGGGTTTTCGCGGACCTTAGTGGCCGGGCCGGGTGAGGGGAACCCCACCCCGTATCGGTCCGGGGCGGGGTTCTTCCAATGCCTGGCTGCAACGCGGGGCGATCGCGCCCGGTTCAACCCCTTGGCGGCGGGGGCGGTCTGGCCCAAGGAGGGCGGGGACCGAAGGGGGCAGGAGATGGTGGATGGAGCGGAGCTGTCGCTGGCCTGGGGCCTGCCCTTCCTCGGCATGCTGCTGTCCATCGCCCTGATGCCGCTGCTGGCGGGGCCTGTCTGGCACCGGCACGACGGCAAGATCGCCGCCGGCTGGACGCTCGCCTTCCTGCTGCCCTTTGCGTCGCTGCACGGGCCGGCGGCGGCGGCGGCGGAGGCCTGGCACGTGCTGCTGCTGGACTACCTGCCCTTCGTCGCGCTGCTGCTCGCGCTCTACACGACCGGGGGAGGCGTGCTGCTGACCGGGCAGCTGGTCGGGACGCCGGGGGTGAACACGGCGCTGCTCGCCACCGGCACGCTGGCGGCGAGCGTGATGGGCACCACCGGCGCCTCCATGGTGCTGATCCGGCCGCTGCTGCGGGCCAATGCGCACCGGGCGCGGAAGACCCACAGCTTCGTCTTCTTCATCTTCCTGGTGAGCAATGTCGGCGGGGTGCTGACGCCGCTCGGCGACCCGCCGCTCTATCTCGGCTTCCTGCGGGGAGTCGGGTTCTTCTGGACGACCTCGCACCTGATCGAGGAGTTCCTGGCCTGCGCCGGGCTGCTGCTCGGGATCTACTGGCTGCTGGATCGCCGGGCCTGGAGGCGGGAGCGGCCGGCCGACCTCGCGGCGGAGGAGGCGGATTACGAGCCGCTCCGGCTCCGGGGCTGGGTCAACATCGCCCTGCTCGGCGGCGTCCTCGGGCTCGTGCTGATACAGGGGCTGTGGCATCCGGGCGATGTCGTGCTGCTCGGCCTGCCGGTCGGGGCGGAGCGGCTGCTGGCGATGGCGGGCTTCCTCGCGGTCACCGCGGCCTCGGTCCGGCTCACGCCCGTGGCGATCCGCGAGGCGAACGGCTTCACCTGGGGCGCCATGGCCGAGGTGGCACGGCTCTTCGCCGCCATCTTCCTTTGCATGGCACCGGTGCTGGCGATCCTGAAGGCGGGCGAGGCGGGGGCGGCGGGGCCGCTGGTGGCGCTGGCTTCGGATGAGGCGGGGCGGCCGATCCCCTGGGTCTACTTTTGGGCGGCGGGGGGGCTGTCGAGCTTCCTCGACAACGCGCCGACCTACCTCGTCTTCTTCAACCTGGCCGGCGGCGACCCGGAGGCGCTGATGACGGGAGGGGCGGCGACGCTCGCCGCGCTCTCCTGCGGCGCGGTCTTCATGGGGGCGAACAGCTATATCGGCAATGCGCCCAACTTCATGGTCAAAGCCATCGTCGAGTCCCAGGGGGTGCGCATGCCGGGCTTCTTCGGCTATTGCGCCTGGGCGGTTGCCTTTCTCGTCCCGACCTTCATCCTGGCGACCTTCGTCTTCTTCCGCTGAGGAACCGTCCCATGCCCTACGTCATCGGCGCCGACAATCCGGAAGAGCCGGCCGGCCACCGCTTCGCCCGGCTGCTGGAGCGGCCGCAGATCCTCCAGCTGCCTGGCGCGCATAACGGCATGGCGGGCCTCCTGGCGAAGAAGGCGGGGTTCGAGGCCCTCTATCTCTCGGGCGCGGCGATGACGCTCTCCATGGGCATCCCCGACCTCGGCATGATCACGGTGGACGAGGTCGCCTTCCACATCCGCCAGATCGCCCGCGCCACGGCGCTGCCGCTGCTGGTCGACGGCGACACCGGCTACGGCGAGGCGCTGAACGTCATGCACATGGTCCGCAGCTTTGAGGATGCAGGGGCGGCGGCGGTGCATCTCGAGGACCAGCTGCTGCCCAAGAAGTGCGGGCACCTCAACGACAAGAAGATGGCCGACGCCCACGACATGGCGGCCAAGGTCGCCGCCGCCCGCAAGGCACGCCGGCACCTCTACATCATCGCCCGCACCGATGCCGCGGCGAGCGAGGGGATGGACGGCGCGCTCGCCCGGGCCAAGCTCTACCTGGAGAGCGGGGCGGATGCGATCTTCCCCGAGGCGCTGAACAGCCGGGAGACGTTCACCGAGTTCTCCCGCCGCATCCGCGCCGAGGGCTACCCGGAAGTGAAGCTGCTGGCGAACATGACCGAGTTCGGCCGCACGCCCTTCTTCACCGCCCAGGAATTCGAGGAGATGGGCTACCAGATGGTGATCTGGCCCGTTTCCGCCGCCCGCGTCGCCAACAAGGCGATGGAGGAGCTGTTCCAGTCCATCCGCGACAATGGCGGCACCCACAAGCTGGTCGACCGGATGCAGACGCGGGCCGAGCTCTACGACGTCATCAACCTGCATGCCTATGAGGCGCTCGACAGCAGCCTGATCCAGACCGTCATCCCGACGGCGATGCCGCAGCGGTAAGGGGGCGGCGATGCGCACCGGCGTCTTCTACTTCCCGACCGAATACGGGATTGAGACCGGGGAGCTGGCCCGGGCGCTGGAGGAGCGGGGCTTCGACTCGCTCTTCCTCTGCGAGCACACGCATATCCCGGTGAGCCGCCGCACGCCCTTCCCGGCGGGCGGGGAGCTGCCGAAGCGGTACAAGCATACGCATGATCCCTTCGTCGCGCTCGCCTTTGCCGCGGCGGCGACCAGGACCCTGCTGATCGGCACCGGAGTCTGCCTGGTGCCGCAGCGGGACCCGATCATCACCGCGAAGTCGGTCGCGAGCCTCGACCGGCTCTCGGGCGGGCGCTTCCTCTTCGGCGTCGGCGGCGGCTGGAACGAGGAGGAGATGGAGAACCATGGGGCCCGCTACCCGACGCGCTTCCGGCTGATGGAGGAGCGCATCCGGGCCATGCAGGCGCTCTGGACCGAGGAGGAGGCGAGCTTCCACGGCGAGTTCGTCGATTTCGACCCGGTCTGGTGCTACCCGAAGCCGGTGCAGCGGCCGCATCCGCCGGTGTTGCTGGGCGGGGAGACGGACCACACCCTGAGGCGCGTCGCCGCCTTCTGCCAGGGCTGGTTCCCCCGTGCTGGCGCCGATTTCGACCCGAAGCTGGCGCGGGAGCGGCTGCGGCGGGTGGCGGAGGGGGCGGGGCGGGACCCGGCCTCCCTCTCCATCACCGTGTTCCGGGCGCCGCCCGAGGGCGGCAAGCTTGCCGCCTACCGGGAGGCGGGGATCGAGCGAGTGCTGCTCGAGGTGCCCGACCTCGACCGCGACGGCATCCTCCGCCGCCTCGACGAGCTGGCGCCGCTCGCCGCCTGAAGCCGTGACGGAACCGCGGGCGGGGCACGGCATTCGGGGGATGTGCCCCTTCTCGACCCCGAAGAGCGCGACGCGATCCGCCAGGCCCTGGGCCTCGACCGCGCCGCCAAGCCCTACCGCAACCACTACCCGGCGAGGGAGGATGACCCGGTCGCCGGGCGCCTCGTGGAACTCGGGCTGATGCAGCGGGGCGCCAGGACGCCGGCCGGGCTGGTGCTGTTCCAAGTGACGGAGGCGGGGGCACGCCAGCTCGGCACCAGGCTGCCGGAGGCCGAGCCGGGGCGCTGAGCCGGCGTGACGGCCGCGGATTGACCGCGGGGCCCGAACATGCGGCACTCCGCCGGTCCTGACGGGAGGGAAACGCCGATGTTCCTTGAGCAACGCATCTACACCATGCATCCGGGCAGGCTGCCGGCCTGGCTGGCCTGCTACCGCGACATCGGCGGCCCCGCCTCCTCCCGCACGCTGACGCCGCTGATCGGCATGTTCACGGTGGAGTTCGGCACCATCAACCGCGTCCTCTTCGTCCGCGGTTTTGACGACATCGACGAGCGCGAGCGCGGCATGGTCCGCCGCGATGCCGATGCCGACTGGCAGCGCTTCATGAAGGAGAGCCGGGAGACGGGTGCGCTCGTGTCGCAGGAAGCGAAGCTCCTGAAGACCGTGCCTTTCTCGCCGCTGCAGCGGGTCGGCCAGCCCTTCGAGCGCAAGGTCGAGGGCGAGCAGATGTGGGTCGACCACCGGACCTACGACTTCCACCCGGGCAAGGCGCAGGCCTGGATCGACGCCTACCGCGACATCGGCAAGCCGGTGCAGGACCGCCTGCTCGGCCAGCTGCTCTGGTTCGCCGTCACCGAGTGCGGGCCGATCAACCAGGCGGTCTTCGCCTGGGCCTACAGCTCGCTCGGCGACCGCGACAAGCGGCGGGCGGCGATGGCGGCGGACCCGGGCTGGGCGGAGTTCCAGAAGGCGACGGCCCCGCTCGGCGCGCTGAAGCAGCAGACCACCATGGTTCTGAAGCCCACCCCCTTCTCCCCGATCCGCTGAGGCAGGCCCCATGCTGAAACACTTGCTCGCCGGCGCGGCCCTCGCGCTCGGCCTCGCCGGCGCTGCCCAGGCGGGGCAGACCCTCGACGCGGTCAAGGCGCGGGGGATGCTCAACTGCGGCGTCAATGTCGGCATCGCCGGCTTCTCGTTGCCCGACAGCCAGGGCGTCTGGCGCGGGATGGATGCTGACCTGTGCCGCGGTGTCGCCGCCGCCCTCTTCGGCGACCCGGGCAAGGTCCGCTTCGTGCCACTGACCGCGGTGCAGCGCTTCACCGCCCTCCAGTCGGGCGAGATCGACGTGCTGATCCGCCAGACCACGCTGACCATGACGCGCGACACCTCGCTCGGCCTGCGCATGGTCGCTGTCAACCTCTATGACGGCCACGGCTTCATGGTGCGGAAGGATGCCGGCGTCACCGAGTCGAAGGGGATGGACGGGATGACCATCTGCCTCTCGCCCGGCACCACCAACGAGCTGGTGACGACGGACTGGTTCCGCGCCAACAACCTGCGCTTTACCCCGCTGCTGCAGGAGCGGATGCAGGACAATGCGACGGCGCTGCAGTCGGGCCGGTGCGACGCGATCGGCACGGATGCGACGCAGCTCGCGGCGTTGCGCAGCCAGTTCACCAACCCCGGCAACTACGTCATCCTGCCGGAGCGCTTCAGCAAGGAGCCCTACGGGCCGGTGGTGCGGCGGGACGACCAGGAATGGTTCGACGTTATCCGCTGGACGCTCTCGGCGGTGATCCAGGCGGAGGAGCTCGGCGTCACCAGCGCCAACCTCGAGCAGATGAAGGCGAGCCCGAACCCGGAGGTCCGCCGGCTGCTCGGCGTCGACCCGGTGCTCGGCAACGCGCTGAAGCTCGATCCGGCCTGGGCCTATAATGCCATCAAGGCGATCGGCAATTACGGCGAGATCTTCGAGCGCCATCTCGGGCCGAACACGGCGATCGGGCTGGAGCGGGGGCTGAACCGGCTCTGGACCAATGGCGGGCTGATGTATTCTTGGCCGATGCGTTAGCCGCCGCCCGCGCCACGGCGGTTGCCGTGGCGCGGCCGAGGGCCTAGGTTCCGCCCCAGTCGGGGCGTGGCGCAGTCTGGTAGCGCATCTGCTTTGGGAGCAGAGGGTCGGAGGTTCGAATCCTCTCGCCCCGATACCTGCATCGAGGACGCTCCATGACGCAGCTTGCCCGCATTTTCGTGGTTCCCCGCTCCCACATGCAGTCTGGCCGGGGCCGCTCCGTGGGCTGGACCCTGGCCTATGAGCCGGGCGAGCGGCAACACCTCGACCCGCTGATGGGCTGGGCCGGGTCGGGCGACACCAATGCCCAGGTGTCCCTGCATTTCGACAGCAAGGAGGACGCCATCGCCTATGCCGAGGCGAACGGCATCCCCTACGAGGTCGAGGAGCCGACGCCGGTCCGCATCAAGGCCAAGGTCTATGCGGATAACTTCCGCTACGGCCGGCCGGAGAACTGGACGCACTGAGCCTTTTGCGCCCGTAGCTCAGCTGGATAGAGCACGCGCCTTCTAAGCGTGTGGTCGTGGGTTCGAATCCCGCCGGGCGCGCCACCCTCACGCCAGCTCCACCGTCCAGCCGGCGCGGTACTCCCCGCCGGGGGGCAGGGTGACGAGGCCGGGCTTCCCGGCGAACTCGCCGTCCCAGCCGAGCGGGCTGGCGAAGCCCTGCCAGGGCTCGATGCACAGGAAAGCCGCCCCGGGCTTCGACCAGAGGCCAAGATGGGGGAAGCCCGCATAGGCGAAGCGAAGGCCTGGGCCGCCCTCGGCCCGGTAGTCGAGGCTGCGGCTGCGCGGCTGGTCGAGGATCGCCGCATCGGCCTCGAACAGGCCAGGCATGAGGTCGAGGCGGCGGCCTGCGATGGGGCTCGGCCGCGGTTCGGGGAGGAGCAGGCCATCCTTCAGGCGGCGGATGGGGGCGGGCTCGTCCTGTTCGAAGAGCAGGGCATGAGGGCGGCCCTCGGCGCCGGGCAGGGGCCAGCGGAAAGCGGGATGGGCGCCCAGCGAGGCGGGCAGGGGCTCCCTGCCTGGGTTGGCGAGGCGATACTCCACCGAAAGGCGCGGGCCCGCGACGGCGTAATGCAGCTCGAGCGCGAAGGCGAAGGGGTAGGCGGCCCGGGTCTCGTCGTCGTCGGTGAGGCGGAAGGCGCAGCTTTCGGGCGCCTCGGCGATGACGGCAAAGCGCCTGTCTCTGGCGAAGCCGTGCTGGCGCATCGGGTAGCGCCGGCCGGCATGGTTGAGGCCGTCGCCCGAAAGCCGGCCGACGATGGGGAAGAGCACCGGCGCATGCCGCGGCCAGGCCGGGCCGGCATCCCAGAGGAAGTCCCGGCCCGCGGCGTCGCGCAGCCGGCAGAGCTCGGCGCCCTCCGGCTTGACCTCGGCGGTGAGTGCGGCGCTGGCGATGCGGATCATGCGGCCCCCCGAATGACGGTGCGGATGGCGAAGCTGGACTGGATGCGGGCGACGCCCGGCATGCGTGACAGCGCCTCCTTGTGGATGCGCTCGTAATCGGCGGCGTCGCGCGCCTCGACGCGCAGGAGGTAGTCGGCGATGCCGGTCATCAGGTAGCACTCCCGCACCTCGGGGCAGCGGCGCACCGCCTCCTCGAAGCGTTTCAGGTGGTCGTCGGTCTGGCGGTCGAGGGTGATCTGCACGATCACCACCACCCCGTCCCGCGGCGCCGCCTCTTCGATCAGTGCCGTATAGCCGCGGATGATGCCACGGTGCTCGAGCAGCCGCACCCGGCGGAGGCAGGCCGAGGGCGAGAGGCCGACGGCCTCGGCCAGGTCGGCATTGCTCATCCGCCCATCGGCGCGGAGCAGGCGGAGGATGGAGCGGTCGGTCTCGTCCAGGGTCTGCATCGAATTATCTGCGGAATCGCCGCAGATCATGCGCCATTCCGGCTCCGGCCGGCAGTCCCTGCGAGGGTCTGGCGTGAAATTCGCACCCCTTGGCGCCTAGGCTCGATGGCGAAGCAATGGAGGCGGCAATGCGCGTCGTGGTGCTCGGCAGCGGCGTGGTCGGGGTGACCAGCGCCTGGTATCTCTCCCGTGCCGGTCATCAGGTGACGGTGATCGATCGCCAGCCGGCCGCCGGCATGGAGACCAGCTTCGCCAATGCCGGGCAGGTCTCGCCGGGCTATTCGGCCCCCTGGGCCGGGCCGGGCATCCCGGTCAAGGCGCTGAAATGGCTGATGATGCGGCACCGGCCGCTGGTCTTCTGGCCGCAGGCGCGGGGCGGGCTCTATCCCTGGTTGGCGCGCATGCTCGCCAACTGCACCGAGGCCGCCTATGCGACCAACAAGGCGCGCATGGTGCGCCTCGCCGAGTACAGCCGGGACTGCCTGCGGGACCTCCGCGCCGAGACGGGCATCGCTTATGACCAGCGGATGCAGGGCACGCTGCAGCTCTTCCGGACGCAGAAGCAGCTCGACGCCGTGGGCGGCGACACTGCCGTGTTGGATGCCTTCCACGTGCCCTACGAGCTGCTCGATCCCAAGGGCTGCGTCGGCGCCGAGCCGGCGCTCGGCCTGGTCGAGGGGAAATTCGTCGGCGGCCTTCGCCTGCCGGGCGACGAGACCGGCGACGCGCATGTCTTCACCCAGCGGCTCGCCGCCATGGCGGAGGCGGCAGGGGTGGCGTTTCGGCAGGGCGTGACCATCCAGGCGATCGAGAGCGAGGGCGACCGCGTCACCGGCGTCGTCACCGACCGGGGGCGCGTCACGGCGGACGCCTATGTCGTGGCGCTCGGCAGCTATTCGACGGCGCTGCTGCGGCCGCTCGGCGTCTTCGTCCCGGTCTATCCGGTGAAGGGCTATTCGCTGACCCTACCGGTCGCCGAGGAAGCGGCGGCACCGGTCTCCACGGTGATGGACGAGACCTACAAGGTGGCGATCACCCGCCTCGGCGACCGCATCCGGGTCGGCGGGACGGCGGAACTGGCGGGGTTCAACCTCAAGCTGCGCGGGCCGCGGCGGGAGACGCTGGCGCATTCGGTAGGCGACCTGTTCCCGCGGGGCGGCGACCTGGCGCAGGCGAGGTTCTGGACCGGGCTCCGGCCGATGACGCCCGACGGCACGCCTGTGGTCGGGCCGACGCGCTACCGGAACCTCCATCTCAATACCGGGCATGGGACGCTCGGATGGACCATGGCCTGCGGCAGCGGGCGGCTCCTGGCGGACCTCGTCACCGGGCGGATGCCGGAGATCGACTCCGCCGACCTCGCGCTGACGCGCTACGCCGTGGCTTGACGCGCCCGCTGGGGGCAGCCTGACTGGCTGCCTACCGGGAGGCACCCATGGAATACCGCACCCTCGGCCGCAGCGGCCTCCGCGTCAGCCGGCTCTGCCTCGGCACGATGATGTTCGGCGGGCCGACCGATGCCGCCACCAGCGCCCGCCTCATCGCCCGGGCGGCGGAGGCGGGGATCAACTTCCTCGACACGGCGGATGCCTATAATGGCGGCCGGTCGGAGGAGGAGGTGGGGCAGGCCATCGCCGCGCGGCGGCATGACTGGGTGGTGGCGACCAAGATCGCCAACTCGGTCGGGGCGGGGCCGAACGAGGGCGGGCTCTCGCGCAAATGGGTGATGCAGGGGGCGGAGGCCTGCCTCCGGCGCCTCGGCACGGACTTCATCGACATCCTCTACCTCCACAAGGAGGACCATGCGACGCCGCTGGAGACGACGGTGCGGGCCATCGCCGACCTGGTGCGGGCCGGGGCGATCCGGCATTTCGGCGTCTCCAATTACCGCTCCTGGCGCATCGCGGAGATCTGCCGGCTCTGCGACGAAGCCGGCATCGACCGGCCGGTCGTCTCCCAGCCCTACTACAACGCCATGAACCGGCAGCCGGAGGTGGAGCAGCTGCCGGCCGCCGCGCATTACGGCCTCGGCATCTACCCCTATTCCCCGCTGGCGCGCGGGGTGCTGACGGCGAAGTACCGGCCGGGCGCGGAGCCTGAGGCGGGCAGCCGGGCGGCGCGGCAGGACAAGCGGATGCTGGAGACCGAGCTGCGGCCGGAATCGCTCGAGATCGCGCAGGTGATCCGCGAGCATGCGGCGCGAGCCGGCACGACGCCCGTGCATTTCGCCATCGGCTGGGTGCTGAACAACCAGCTCGTCACCGGCACTATCCTTGGGCCGCGGACCGAGGCGCATCTCGAGGATTACCTGGCAGCGCTCGACTACCGCTTCACCGCCGAGGACGAGGCGCTGGTGAACCGGCTGGTGCCGCCCGGGCACCCCTCGACGCCGGGCTACAACGATCCGCAATACCCGATCGAGGGGCGGATCGCGCTGGCCGGCTAGATCTCGACCAGGGCGACGTCGAGCAGGCGCTCCAGCACCTCCGGCTCCTGCGCGCCGGCGATGGCGCTGCGGCCGGCGACCACGAAGCAGGGCACGCCGTTGATGCCCAGCCGATGGGCGCGGAGGTTGTCGGCATGGACGGCCTCGACCTCGGCGACGGTCGCCAGGAAGCGGCGGGCGAGGGGCGCGTCCAGCCCCTGCTGGCCGGCGATGGCGGCGAGCACATGGGCATCGCCGATATCCGCGCCCTCGGTGAAATAGGCCTCGAAGATGGCCTCGACGAGCTGGTCGGCGGCGTTGAACCGGCCCGCCCAGCGCACCAGCCGGTGCGCATCGAGGGAGTGCGGCACGCGGCGGATGCGGTCGAAGCGGAATTCGATGCCCTCGGCCCGGCCGAGATCCGTGATGGTGCCGTGCAGGCGGCGCGCGCGGTCCTCGCCGCCGAATTTCCGCGCGAGGTAGTCCTGCCGCGGCACGCCCTGCGGCGCGAGGTCCGGGTTGAGCAGGAAGGGCCGCCAGAGCAGGTCCGCCGCTACGTCGGGACGGGATCGCAACGTCCGCCGCAGCCGTCGGATGCCGAGGAAGCACCAGGGGCAGACGAGGTCGTAGACGACCTCGACGGGCAGGCGGGCGCGGGGCGGGGCGAGCAGGTTCACCGATGCATCATAGGCCGAACCGGCGCCGCGGGCGAAGCCTCCGTCGGCACGGGCGGGCAGTTGTTGACAGTTTTTGATGGCGAGCCCAATCATCAGGCCTTAGATGGCGGTCGCCATCAATAGGGATGCCCGAGATGAGCGCCACCACCGCCCCCCTTGCCGCGGCGATGAGCCCGCGGACCCGGCTGCTGCTGCATGGCCGGGTCGTGCCGACCCTGCTGCGGCTCGCCTGGCCGAATACGCTGGTGATGCTGGCCCAGGCCTCGGTCGGTCTGATCGAAACCTGGTGGGTCTCGCACCTCGGCACCGATGCGCTGGCCGGCATGGCGCTGGTCTTCCCCGGGTTCATGATGATGCAGATGCTCTCCGGCGGCGCCGTCGGAGGCGGCATCGCCTCCGCGATCGCCCGGGCCCTCGGCGCCGGGCGGCGGGAGGATGCGGATGCGCTGGTGCTGCATGCGCTGGTCATCAACGGGCTGTTGGGCCTGGCCTTCACCGCGTTGCTGCTCGGCTTCGGGCCGGCCCTCTATGCTGCACTGGGCGGCGAGGGCGGCTCGCTGCGGGCGGCACTCG
This sequence comes from Belnapia sp., assembly GCF_059504005.1. NCBI lineage: Bacteria > Pseudomonadati > Pseudomonadota > Alphaproteobacteria > Acetobacterales > Roseomonadaceae > Belnapia > Belnapia sp. The sequence goes on from NZ_JCACHU010000156.1 coordinate 72,867, forward strand.
CCTATTCCGACGTGGTCTTCGGCGGCGCTGTGCTGATCTGGCTGAGCAATGCCTTCGCCAGCGTGCTGCGCGGCACTGGCAACATGCTGCTGCCCTCGGTTGCCATCATCCTCGGCGTGGCGGTGCTGGTGCCGCTCTCGCCGCTGCTGATCTACGGCTATGGGCCGGTGCCGGGGCTTGGCATCGCCGGCGGGGGCTGGGCGGTGGTGGCGGGCACGGCGCTTTCCACCGCGATCCTCGGCTGGGCGGTGCTGTCGGGGCGGAGCATTGCCCGGCTGCGGCCGGGGCGGCTGCGCTGGGCCCTTTTCCGCGACATCCTGGGCGTCGGGGCGGTCGCCTCGGTCAGCACCTTGCAGACGACGCTGACCATCGCGCTGACGACGGCGGTGGTGGCACAGGCCGGGGGGCCGGATGCGGTGGCCGGCTACGGCACGGGGACGCGGCTGGAATACCTGCTGATCCCGCTGGTCTTCGGCCTCGGCGCACCGCTGGTGGCGCTGGTGGGCACGAATATCGGGGCGGGGCAGGGGGCGCGGGCGCTGCGCATCGCGCTGACCGGCGGGGCGCTCGCCTTCGTCGCGGCGGAGGCGGTGGGGCTGGCGGCGGCGGCCTGGCCGGAGGCCTGGCTCGGCCTGTTCGGCCATGATCCGCAGATGCTCGAAACGGGGGCGGCCTATCTGCGGACGGTCGGGCCGGCCTATGGGTTCTTCGGGCTCGGCCTGTCGCTCTATTTCGCCTCGCAAGGGGCGGGCAAGCTGAGCTGGCCGTTGCTTGCCGGGCTGATCCGGCTGGTGGTCGCGGTAGGGGGCGGCTGGGTGGCGCTGCAGGCGACCGGCTCGCTCACCTGGGTTTTCGCCGCGCTGGCGGCGGGGCTGGTCGCCTATGGAGTGGTGCTGGTGGCGGTGATCCGGGGCGGGGCCTGGTTCCGGTAGACCGGCGACCGCGCTGCGGAAGCTGGCCTCCGGCGTGCGTCCCGTTCGACCTGACTCGCGGAGCGCGCTCTAGCAGCCTGTCGGGTTTGGGTTTGCTGGCGACGGGTCCGTTGGATTGTG